>JALNZF010000049.1 GCA_023229435.1 Nitrospirota bacterium | reverse complement strand
TGTATATACCGATTGAAAAGTGTACCAAATTCCGGGTGAAAAGTGTACCACTTCCAGAGTTAAAAAACCCGTCCATTTGCCTGGAAACCAAATGGGCACAAAATGTTGGAAGTGGAAACAAATCATCAGATCATTTTACTGTATTACCGGGAAGGGCTAAGCATCCGCAAAATTGCCAGGCAGTTGGAGGTGCACCGTAAAACGGTGAAGGCGCGTATTGAACAACATGAACAGTATAAAAGTGCGCCTGCAATTGAAAAGGACGATCCCAGTACTTCCGTGGGCCAATACTTAGAGAAAGGGCCAACTTATAACAGTTCTAAACGTCCCAAACGCAAGCTCACGGATGATATTATCCATATTATTGATGGCTGTCTGCGGGACAATGAGGTTAAAAAGCTGGATGGCCGGCAGAAGCAACGGTTACGCAGAATAGATATTCATGAACTTGTTTTATCAAATGGCCATAGCATCAGCTATTCGGTTGTTTGCGATTATATACAGAAAAAGCAAGCCAGGAGCCAGGAAGCGTTTATCCGGCAGGGCTATAATGCGGGCCATATGTGTGAGTTTGATTGGGCCGAGGTAAAACTTAATCTGGATGGTATATACAGGCGGTATTACCTGGCTGTTTTCACCAGTGCCTTCAGCAATTACCGGTTTGCCATATTATTCCAGCGGCAGGATAGTCTTTCCTTTAAAGAAGCACACATCCTCTTTTTTGATCATGTAGGGGGTGTGTTCCATCAGATGGTTTATGATAACATGCGGGTGGCCATTGCCCAATTTGTCGGGAAAACAGACAAGCTGCCGACTGAAGCCTTGTTGCAGCTTAGTCGCTGGTACCAATACCAGTGGCGGTTCTGCAATATTGCCAGGGGCAATGAAAAAGGTCACGTGGAAAGAAGCGTGGAATACATACGTCGCAAGGTTTTTGGATTTAAAGATGATTTTAAGACCTTTCAGGAAGCGCAGGCTTATTTATCTGCCAGAGTATTGGAGTTAAATAAACGCAGTGCCAGCGGCACCCAGCAGAGCCCAGCTGCTCAACTCGAACAGGAACGGCAACCCTTATATGCACACCCGGGAAGGATGGAATGTTTTAGTGGCGAACACTTAAGGGTGGATAAATATGCCACCATCTGTTTGGGTACCAATCGTTACTCCGTTCCAGACTACTTAAGTGGCCGGATGGTTTTTGTAAAAGTGTATGCAGACCTTCTTCGTATCTACGATACCAATACAGTGGTATGCTGCCACCAACGTTCTTACCATCGCCATGGCTGGCAAATAGACCTGAATCATTACCTCGCCACCCTTCAAAGAAAGCCGGGTGCTGTAGCGGGTTCTATTGCCTTAAAGCAGGCACCTGCATGGCTGCAATCCATGTATACCGATCACTTCCTGCACGACCCAAGGGCCTTTATTGAGCTGTTGCAATACTGCCAGACTAGTGAAATTGCTGATCAGCGACTCCGGAGTTGCGTGGACAAATTAGCCCGCCAATACCCCTCTGGTATTACTGCGGAATATGTCATGGCCACCTTAGGCAATAAACCAACGGCGTCAAATCAAGTAAGCCCCGCAGCAATAGTTAGTGACCCCATTGAGCTGCGTTCCAGGCAAAATCTTCTGGAAATGACTTCTCTGATGAACTGCAATTAATTACCTCCCTTAAAAACAATCCCAATGAGCAAAGAGATTTTTGGACAAATCAATCAAATCAGCATGGAACTTCGGTTGCCCACCTTCCGAAACAATCTGGAATCGGTTTTGGCGAAGGCCACCAAAACAAAAACAACGTATGAGCAGTTGATCCTGGAACTCTTACAATCGGAGCGCGAAACCCGACTGATCAACCGAAAAAAAGCACAGCTGCGGGGTGCCGGCTTCCCGCAGCTAAAACATCTGCAGGATTTGGTTCGCTCAGAACTTCCGGCTGATGCTATGGAAAAACTTCTGGTATTGGAAACCCTTGATTTTATCGCTGTCGGCCAGAACATAATCCTGGGTGGAAGCCCTGGAACCGGAAAAACACATATCGCCATCGGCCTTGGGATCAAGGCTTGCCAGGCAGGTCACACCGTGTTATTTACCACTGTGTCGCGCTTACTCACGCAGATCCGTGAATCGCATTCCAGCCGCTCCTTACGCACCCTGGAACTTAAATTTGAAAAGTATGACCTGGTGATCTGCGATGAGTTCGGTTATATCTCCTTTGACAAGCCCGGTGCTGAAATGCTGTTTAATCACCTGTCCTTAAGAACCGGTATAAAATCTACCATCATTACCTCTAATCTCGCTTTTGACAAATGGAATGATGTCTTTGGAAACGATACCGTATTGACTGCTGCATTGCTTGACAGGCTGACCCATAAAGCGCACCTGATCAATATGAATGGAAAATCATACCGGATGAAAGAAACCAAAAAACTGCAACAATCCAGGAAATAGTGCAGTGGTAGCATGCTCAGATAACCGGCGATATTCCTGGCAGGTTGCTCCTCAGCAGAGCCCGCTTCCGCTTCTCACCGGTGTAGCGAAAATAATGGAAATAAAGAATCTTTGGAGTGGGAAATACAAAGAAAATGTCAAAAAAATATTCCAGAAAATGCAAAGAAAAAAAGAAGCAAAAAAAGAAAAAATAGAAATGGGCAATAGCCCATAGTCTTTTTAATGATAGGTTTTTAAAGGCATAAATATCCAAGCATTATTAAACAAAATGAAACTACATTTACACCCTGATAGGTGGTACACTTTTCACCCGGAATAGTGGTACATAATTGAATCGGTACAAACA
>JALNZF010000048.1 GCA_023229435.1 Nitrospirota bacterium | reverse complement strand
GCGAATCATCCTTGGAGAAAGTATCTGAAACTAAAACGAAGAAACCAGGAACAGCCAATCACTGTTCCCTAAAACCGGACATTTCTATTTTGGTAACAATAGGACATTTCTATTTTGGCTTGACAGTCCAGCAAAATGTATTGACATTAAAACAGACGGTGTGATATAAAAGAAGTCTTTTAAGATATATTTTCATCTGGAATTATCCGGCAAGGACGTACTCGATGGCGAAAATTGCCCCTTTCCGGGGGATCATCTATAATCAGGGCAAGGCTGGCGCGATCGACACTCTCGTCTGTCCGCCTTATGACGTCATTTCCCCGGCTGAACAACAGGAACTTTACCGAAAAAGTCCCTACAACGTGATTCGGCTCGAATACGGCCTGACGAGCCCTGCCGATGGCGACGAAGACAACCGGTACACCCGGGCAGCCGCTGTTCTGAAAGACTGGTCCCGGTCAGCGGTCCTGCAAGAAGGCGGAGAACCGGCCTTTTCTATTTACGAAATGGAGTACAAGGCCGGCAAGGACGCCAAAAGGCTGCGCGGCATTATCTGCCTGGTCAGGATCGAGGATTACGATTCGGGCATTGTGAAGCCCCACGAGACAACACTCTCGGGACCCAAGACCGACCGGCTGAACCTGCTGCGCTCTTGCAAGGCGACCTTCAGCCAGATATTCTCGCTTTTTTCAGATCCCCCGGGGAACGTAGCAGGCATCCTCGCGAAGGTCACACGCAAACCAGAGATGGAAGTGAAGCACAGCGACGGGGTGACCCACCGCATCTGGTCTTTGATCGATAAAAACGATATTGATGCGATCGTCCGCGAGCTGGCGGACAAGCACATTTTCATTGCCGACGGCCATCACCGATACGACACTGCCCTGAATTATAGAAATGAACGACGAAAGGCAGCGGGCTCGTTCACGGGCGAGGAAGGCTTCAACTATGTCGCCATGTTCCTGGCACGGCTGGAAGATCCGGGGCTTACCATTCTTCCGGCGCATCGGGCACTCTTCAACCTTACGGACTTCAACGCTCAGAAGTTCGAGGATGACCTGAACAAGTACTTCGATATCGAGCGCATAGATTTTAACAAGAGGTCCGAGTCCAAGGATCTGCTGACGGTCCTGGAGACCATGGCGCACCGCGCGGACCATGCACACGTGTTCGGAATGCGGATAACGGGAGAGCATAGCTACTATTTGCTGACCCTGCGGAACGAAGCTGACATGGATGTTCTGCTGCCGGCCAAGTCGCCGGCATACCGGAGGCTCGACGTCTCGATCCTGCACCATCTGATCATTGACAAGCTGCTCGGGATCAAGATGGAGACCCACAAGATGGGTCTCAATATAGAATATATCAAGGATGCTGAAGAGGCGGACAAACGGGCGCACGATAATGCCGCCGAGATCATTTTTTTCATGAACCCCACGAAGGTGCAGGAGGTGAAGGAGGTGGCAACCACGGGCGAGCGCATGCCCCAGAAGGCCACGTACTTTTATCCCAAGCTTCTGACGGGGCTGGTGATGCATAAGATTGAATAGGGTCCGGGGTCCCAGGGGTCTGGGGTCAGGAAATGCCGAAGATCGGTTTTCCCGGCCCCTGTACCCTGGCCCCTGGCTATTGTGGTTCTTAATTTGATCCTCAAGGAGGCTACCATGGCGGTAAGAGTTGCAATCAACGGATTTGGACGTATCGGCAGGAACGTGTTCCGCGCATCGCAGAACAACAAGGACATCGAGATCGTCGCGATAAACGACCTTACGGACACAAAGACGCTTGCGCACCTGCTGAAATGGGACTCCACCTTCGGCGAATTCAAGCATGACGTCAAGGCAGGCGACGGCAAGATCATAGTGGACGGCAAAGAGATCGCCGTGCTGGCAAAGAGGGATCCCGCTGAGCTTCCCTGGAAGGACCTCAAGGTCGACATCGCTCTGGAGTGCACCGGCCTGTTTCTGGACAAGGTGAACGCCGGCAAGCATATCACCGCAGGCGCCAAAAAGGTCCTGATCTCCGCTCCTGCCAAGGACCCGGACGCGACTTTCGTGATAGGCGTAAACGAGCACACGTACGATCCCAAGGCGCACCACATCATCTCGAACGCCTCCTGTACCACGAACTGCCTCGCGCCATTCACCAAGGTGATCCATGAGAACTTCGGCATCGTGCACGGCCTTATGAACACGATCCACTCCTACACCAATGACCAGAATCTTCTCGACCTGCCGCACAAGGACCTCCGCAGGGCCCGCGCCGCGTGCATGTCCATCATCCCGACCTCGACGGGCGCAGCCAAGGCAGTGTCCCTCGTGCTGCCGGAGCTGAAGGGAAAGCTCGACGGCATGTCGCTCCGCGTGCCCACGCCGAATGTGTCGGTCGTGGACGTGGTGTTCGAGGTCTCGAAGAAGACCACCAAGGAAGAAGTGAATGCCGCGCTCAAGGCCGCAGCCGACGGAAAGCTTAAAGGCATTCTCCAGTTCGAAGAAGCGCCCCTCGTCTCCATCGATTTCAAGGGCAACCCACATTCTTCCATTATTGACGCAGCGCTCACAACCGTCATGGAAGGCACCATGGTGAAGGTGATCTCCTGGTACGACAACGAATGGGGCTATTCGAACCGGCTGCGTGATCTGGCTATCCTGGTGGCGAAGAAGGGACTCTAATAAACAATAAATTTCAAATGACAAGCATCAAATAACAAATAAGCTCCAAGCATCAAGCATCAAATTTTAAACATTTCGAACATTGATATTTTGAATTTGAGTATTATTTGGGATTTGTGTTTTGGGATTTGAAATTTTCACCAAAGGTGACCATGGATAAGAAAACCATCGAGAAGGTCGATCTGAAGGGCAAGCGTGTCTTCATCCGCGCGGACTTCAACGTGCCGCTTGACGAGAACGGCAATATCAACGACGACACCAGGATCCGCTCCACGCTTCCAACGATCAACTACGCGCTCGACGCGGGCGCCAAGGTGATCCTCGCGTCGCACCTCGGACGGCCCAAGGGCAAGCCAGACGCCAAATACAGCCTTGCGCCGGTCGCCCTGCGGCTGAACCGGCTTCTGAATAAAGAGGTGAAATTCGCCAAGGACTGCATCGGCCCTGATGTGGAGCATCTGGTCCAGGGCATGCGGCCCGGCGACGTGCTGCTGCTTGAAAACCTCCGGTTCCATCCCGAGGAAGAGAAGAACGACGAGGGATTCTCCAAGGCCCTCGCCGCGTTCACCGATGTCTATGTGAACGATGCCTTCGGCACCGCACACCGCGCCCATGCCTCCACCTACGGCATAACCAGGTTCGTAAAGCAGTCGGTGGCTGGTTTTCTCATGAAGAAGGAGATCGATTATCTTCAGAAGACCGTTGCCAATCCTGTGCGGCCTTTCGTGGTCATCCTCGGAGGCGCAAAGGTCTCGGGAAAGATCGGGGTGATTGAAAATTTCCAGAACAAGGCGGACAAGATCATCGTAGGCGGCGCCATGGCATTTACCTTCAGCAAGGCACGGGGCCAGGAGGTGGGCAACTCCCTGGTGGAAGAGGACATGCTCGAGATGGCACAGCGCCTCAGAAAAGGCGTTCGTGACAAGGGCGTCAAATTCTATTTGCCGGTGGATTTTGTTGTCGCAGAGAGCATGGAAGACGGGGCAGCGACGAAGATCGTAACGTCCCAGGAGATCCCCAAGGGATGGATCGGTCTCGACATCGGCCCGGCAACGACCCGGCTCTTCGCAGAGGCGATCCAGGATGCCAAGACCATCATCTGGAACGGTCCCATGGGCATGTTCGAAAAGGACGCCTACTCACGCGGGACCTTCGCGATCGCGCGCTCGGTTGCTGACGCGTACGCGACCACGATCGTGGGCGGCGGTGATACGGATGTGGCAGTGCACAAGGCAGGCGTGTCCGACAGCATCTCGTTCATTTCCACCGGCGGCGGCGCATCGCTCGAGTTGCTGGAAGGCAAGGTACTGCCGGGTCTTGCGGCCTTGACGGACGATAAGGAATAAGGATTTTTTTACCATGGATGAACACGGATAAACACGGATCATATCCATTAAGATCGTCAGCTTCTGTGTCCATCTGTGTTAATCCGTGGTTACTCATAAAAAGGGGTATCTTATGAATCCAAAACGAAAACCGATTATCGCGGGCAACTGGAAGATGAACAAGACCTCGACCGAGGCGCGTGATCTCGCAAGCAAGCTCATTCCGCTCGTGTCCGGCGTCAAGGACCGGGACATCGTGCTTGCCCCGCCGTTCACGTCGATCCCGGTTGTGGCCGAAACCATCAAGGGAACGAACATGTCACTCTCTGCCCAGAACCTGTTCTGGGAGGAAAAGGGGGCGTTTACCGGCGAGATTTCCGCAGAAATGCTGTTGGATTTAGGCTGTAAGTATGTTATTATAGGCCACAGTGAACGCCGGCAGTATTTTGGCGAGACGGACGAGACGGTGAACAAGAAGGTCCGGCAGGCCCTGAACAAGGGGCTGTTGCCTATTGTCTGCGCGGGAGAGCTCCTGAGCGAGCGTGAGGCCGGCAAGGCCAACGAGGTGATCGAACGCCAGGTGGTCGGCGCGCTCAAGGGCGTGGCCGCGGCCGAGATGCAGAAGATCGTTATTGCCTACGAACCGGTCTGGGCCATCGGCACCGGCAAGACCGCGACTCCGGACCAGGCGAACGAGATCCATGCCTTCATCCGGCAGAAGATTCAATCGATGTACAATGTTGATGTCTCCGGCGCGCTCCGCATCCAGTACGGTGGCAGCGTGACGCCCGAGAACGTATCAACGCTCATGGCCAAGCCGGACATCGACGGCGCGCTCGTAGGCGGGGCAAGCCTGAAACCGGAGTCGTTCGCGGCGCTGGTGAATTTTAAATGACGATTGTGTAACCACAGGGAACGCCGAAGGGAGGCGTTCCAGCTTGCCGGCTGACCGGCTTGCAAGCCTGTTAGCCAGCTTCCGCAGTCTTTGCGGAAGTGATATTTTAAGGAGGTAGTAATGTTACGAGTATTTTTAGTTTCGCTCCATGTTCTTGTCTCGGTCATTTTGATCTCCATGGTTCTTGTGCAGAAAGGGAAAGGCGCTGACATCGGCGCGGCCTTCGGCGGCGCTTCCAATACCGTCTTCGGCCCCCGGGGCGCTCAGAGCTTCCTGTCCAAGCTCACCACTGGAGCGGCGATTATTTTCATGATCACCTCGCTCACCCTGGCGTTTACCACGGCCAAAACGAGGAGCTCGATCATGGAAGGCGTGAAGCAGCCGACGCAGACTTCGCCGGCAACGCCGCTCACATCGCCTGTACCAGCTGAGCCGGCTCCGGCAAAATAGCCGCACCTGGATTTTTGACTGATGCGCATATCACGGGGTAGGCCTTGCCTACCCTTTCTTTTTGTTTTCGCCATGACAACCAAGATAACAGAAAAAAAGAATCTTTCTTCACCACAGGGAACACAGAGGACACTAAACGAAAACAAGAAATTGTTTTCAGCTTCCTCACGACTTACCCTGTGTTCTCTGTGGTTACGCTTTTTCGTTCTTATCATCGTATTATTTCTTTCCGCCTGCGGTCAGAAGGTCGAACGGAATCCGAACACCTTTGTCGAGAGCTCCATCGGCGACGCGCGGAGGCTGAATCCGGTCATCGCGAATGACGGCGCATCCGGCACGATCAACGACCAGCTCTTCAACGGTCTCGTGAAGTACGACAAGGACATCAGGCTTATCGGCGACCTCGCGGAACGATGGGACATCACGAACAGAGGAAAGACCATCACCTTCTTCCTCCGCAAAGGAGTGAGGTGGCACGACGGTGTGGAGTTCACGGCCGAGGACTGCCTCTTCACGTATCAAAGGCTCATCGACCCGAAGGTGGCCACGCCCTACAGCAGTTCGTACATGGATGTTTTGAAAGCCGAGGTCGTGGACAAGTACACATTCCGGGTGACGTACAAGGAGCCGTTTTCTCCCGCGCTCGAGAGCTGGAGCATGGGCATACTGCCGAAGCACCTCCTCGCGGGCAAGGACATCAACTCCGACCCCTTCAACCGCAAACCTGTCGGCACCGGGCCGTACCGGTTCAAGGAATGGATTGCCGGGCAGAAGATCGTACTCGAGGCGAATGACGATTACTTTGAGGGCAGACCGAAGATAGACCAGTTCATCTTCCGTGTCATCCCCGACAGCTCCACGATGTTCCAGGAGCTGCTCTTCGGTGGTGTGGACATGATGGGGCTGAATCCGCTTCAGTATCTGCGGAAGAGCGAAACCCGCAGGATCAAGGAGAATTATGTCAAGTTCCGGTATCCCGCCAATGCCTTCACCTATATGGGATACAATCTCACCAGTGCCTTGTTCAAGGATATTCATGTAAGGCAGGCGCTCTCGTACGCCATTGACCGCCAGGGCATCATCGACGGCATCGTCCTCGGCATCGGCAGGCCGTGCACCGGTCCGTACGCGCATGTTTCCTGGGCCTATAACCCGAACGCCCGGAGCTATAACTATAATCCTGAGCGGGCGCGCCGGATGCTCGCCGAAGCCGGATGGAAGGATGCTAACAGCGACGGCATTCTCGAGAAAGATGGCAGACCCTTCCGTTTTACGGTCATGACGAACCAGGGAAACAGTGAGCGCATCCGCACCGCGGAGATCATCCAGCAGAACCTGAAGTCGGTCGGCATCGATCTCAATATCCGCGTGATGGAATGGCAGGCGTTCCTTGAGCAGATCGACAAGCGGTCCTTCGACGCCATGATCCTCGGCTGGAGCATGAGCCGCGACCCGGACCTCTACGATATCTGGCATTCGAGCAAGACCAAAAAGGGTGAATACAACTTCATCAGCTATAAGAACGCCGAGGTAGACCGTTTGCTCGTGGAGGGCCGCCGCATCTTTGATGTTGAAAAGCGCAAGAAGATCTATTACCGCATTCATGAGATCCTGGCCGAGGAACAGCCCTATGCGTTTCTCTATGTGCCCGATGCAACGCCGATCGTGCATAAGCGGTTCAAAGGCATTGTTCCCGAACCGCTCGGCATCTTCTACAACTTCCGCGAGTGGTATGTGCCGCAGAACCGGATGGAATGGTAGATTTACAACAGTGCGGAGTGCGGAGTGGGGAGTTCGGAGTGGGGAATGTGAAGTTCGGAGTGCGGAGTCGTGTGATTGAGATTTTCAACTCTGAACCCTAGACCCTGAACCCAGTACCCTGACCCTTTCATTATGACTATTATCAACGTCCAAAATCTTACCAAGCAGTTCAAATCCCTCACTGCCGTCGACGGAATCTCGTTCTCGGTCAATGAAGGCGAGGTCTTTGGTTTCCTCGGCCCGAACGGCGCGGGAAAGACCACGACCATCAACATCCTCTGCACGCTGCTTTCTTCCTCATCCGGAACAGCTGAGATCGCAGGCTATGACTGCGAAAAAAACTCCGACGGAGTGCGGACATCCATTGGTCTCATCTTTCAGGATACAACGCTTGATGTAGGCTTGACCGCCTACGAAAACCTGAAGTTTCATGCCTACCTCTACAACCTTGACCGCAAGCTCACGGAGAAGCGGATCGACGAGATGCTCGACGTCGTGGAGCTTCAGAGCAGAAAGCACGATCTTATCAAAAACTTCTCCGGAGGCATGAAGCGCAGGCTTGAGATAGCGCGCGGGCTTCTTCACTATCCCCGTGTGTTGTTCCTGGATGAGCCGACCCTCGGGCTCGACCCGCAGACGCGGAATACCATCTGGGACTTCATCAACGCTCTAAGGAAAAAAGAAAAGATCACCGTGTTCATGACCACCCATTATATGGAAGAGGCGGAGAACTGCGACCGTATCGCCATCATCGACCACGGAAAGATCATCGCGCTTGACACCCCGGCCCGGCTCAAGGCAATGGTGCATGGCGACGTCATCCATCTCATGACTACTGATAACAGTTCGGCCATCGAGGAAATCCGGAAGGTCTTTGCCATCACCGCACGCGAGGAGAATGGCGGATTGGTGTTCGAAACAGAGAAAGGGGACGAGTTCATACCGAAGCTGCTTCGTTCCCTTCCCATGCCGACCGTGTCCGTCAGTCTCAAGAAACCGACGCTGAACGACGTGTTCCTGAAGCTTACCGGCAGGATAATCAGGGATGAAGGTCTTGCGGATGACAAGGAAGTCACGCGCGAGTTCGTGCGCAGCCACCGGAGGGCGCAGCGATGATCCAGTGGCGGCCCGTGTACGTCATCTGCCTGCGGGAATTCATAAAGTTCTTCCGCGAGAAGAGCCGTCTCCTCGGCACGCTCGCACGGCCGGTGCTCTGGCTTTTCGTGGTCGGGAACGGCATGGGCTCGCTCATCAGGCCCCAGGCCGGGTTTTCCTATCTCCAGTTCATCTTTCCCGGTATGATCGGCATGACTATCCTGTTCTCGTCCATCTTCTCGTCCATTTCGATCGTGTGGGACCGCGAGTTCGGGTTCATGAAGGAGATGCTCGTCGCGCCCATCTCGCGCCTCTCGATCGTCATCGGCAAGACCATCTCAGGCACCTTGATATCCGTGGCCCAGGCGATCATCATCCTGGTCCTCATTCCGTTCCTCGGCATCCACATCACGGTCATGCAGTTCATCGAGGTTGTTGCCGTGGCTCTGCTCGTCTCGTTCTGCGTCACCTCGCTGGGGATCCTGATCGCAGTACGGCTCACGTCATTTGACGGGTTCAATATCATCATGAACTTCCTCGTCATGCCGATGCTATTCCTGTCCGGCGCCATGTACCCGGTCACCTCCATGCCTTCCGCGCTTCGGCATCTTACCCTGATCAATCCTCTTACGTATGGTATCGACGCGTTCAAACATGTCCTGCTCAGAAACGGCACACCGCCTCTTGGACCCGAATTCTCTCTCTCACTTGACCTCTTCGTCGTAACAGCAATATCGATTGCCATGCTTACTCTTGCGGCGCTGTCGTTCAGAAGAAAGGAATAGCAAGGTTCGGATATTCGACCTGCCATTGCGGGCTAATAGGCAGCGTAGAGGCTTGATTGTCTTGACCATTTTTGTTCGCTACCGAGATATCCCCTTTTGGGGGGCATCCTAAAGTCTGATAGTTATAACCCTAATCCCATGCGGGTGGGATCTGGTTCCAGCGGTTTTCGGAAAATCCTTGCAAACGACGGTAAAATCGGTATAATGTCCCTGCACACCATTAATGGAACAAGGCCTTTCGCTTTGGAACGGGATGTCGTCCGCGTCTCATCATCGACTACTGACTCCTCCTGCTCTCACCCTTTTCTTACGAAAAAAAGCGACAGCATGCCTGGTTGGCGAATGATGCGGTTTTGTAATCACCCACGCGAGTCCGCGCCTCTCTCTTCGGAGACGCGGCGTGACCGCGACGAAGACGTAACGCGCTGTGCGGCAACGACCGTCAGCGCGAACATAAAATTATACAAGGAGGCAACATGGCGAAGAAACTGTATGTCGGGAATTTGTCGTATAACACCCACGAGGAGGATTTGCGGGAGGCGTTCTCAAAGATCGGCGAGGTGCTGTCCGCCACGCTGATCGTCGATCAGACGAACGGCAGGTCCAAGGGATTTGGTTTCGTGGAGATGGCGTCTGACGAGGACGCGGCCAAGGCGATCACTTCCATGAACGGCACGTCATTCATGGAGCGAACGATCACGGTGAACGAGGCCAAGCCGAAGACTGAGCGCTCGGGGTCCGGAGGCGGCGGCAGGAGTGATCGCGGCGGACACGGCGGCGGAGGAGGCAGATCGTGGAGATAAGGGTCCAGTCCCAGAACATTGAAAAGGCCCTGCGGGACTTGAAGAAGAAACTCCAGATGGACGGGCTCTTCGGGGAACTGAAGAAGCGGCGCCATTACGAAAAGCCCTCGGTGAAAAAGAAGATGAAGCAGCTGGAGGCGGAGAAGCGAAGGAGGAAGCTCCTTAAGCGCGCGAGGCCATCCGGTTCGGGGCCGAGGCCGGGACGGCCGTCGCAGTCATCCGCTGCAGCGAGCAGCCACGTCTGAAACTGAGGGAACGCAGCGGCCGAAAAGGGGTATAGCTCTCGGGAGAGCAGCGGGCTGGTTTTTTGTCCGGCCCGCCCTCATCGAGGCGCGTCTCAGTTCGTACCTTTCATCCTGACGCGGCGCGGCAGCTTCACCGCAAGGTGCAAAGAAGGAAGTAAAAAAAACGGAGAGCAAGTAGAAATGATCCCTTAGCAGGCTGTTGAAAAAGTCTTTTTGTGGTTCGACAGGCTCACCACGAACGGATAAATACGAATAAATTCAATACACGCTCCGTTCGCCCTGAGCCCTGAGCTTGCCGAAGGGTCGAAGGGTAA
>JALNZF010000047.1 GCA_023229435.1 Nitrospirota bacterium | reverse complement strand
GTGAAACCCTGTTCCAGGCCGAGGCCCCAGACCTGGCCGAACATGATCAGCTCATGGGTGTCCGTGTCATACCGGAAGATATTCAGCACCGGCATGAGGAAGATGAAGAGGATGAAAGAAACCTGTGTAATTCTGCGATATGTGGACAGTTTCAAGAGGGTATTCTACGATAAGGAGAGGGGAATGCCTATGACGCACGTCATATGGAGCCCCTTAAATGGGTGACACCAAGAGGTTCCTGGCCAACATAGTTATAAATATTCCTCAGGCAACTCCCTCACTTCCTCTTCGGGCGGGGGAGTTTGGTATTTTTAAGGTATCTTCGATAGACTTCATATTCGGACACGTGTTCGCCCCTGGCCTTGATGGAAACGATTTCCAGGAAGAGGTTATGCATCGTCCTGAGTCGTTCCAAAGGCGATAGCTTGAGGAAGGCTTTTCGCTCCTCTTCTTTTCTCATGCCTATAATCGATGTCATGAGCACAGGGTACCAAAGAAAGGGTGAATTTACAAGTTATTTTGATAGGGCGGAACGGCAACCGGCGGGCATTTGGTTAAAAAATAACTTCGTCGGATTTCGCTGTGCTCTACCCGAACTGCGCAACTGGAGCATTCATCTGCAGGAGGTCAGTTTCATGTTACCTTATAGAACAGACGGAGAAATGCCGCTCTGACCTGTGTCATAGAGAGAGTGCAATGAGGTTGAAGGCTTTCGGGCGCATAGGAGTCTATAGGTTCCTATAGGTTCTCTGTGAAAAGGACTAAACTGTTACGGTTCCTAGAATTAGTGCACTACTGATCTTTTGGAAACAGCTTGTCATAGTACTGACCATATAGTTTTTTTGCACACTCAGGGCATATACCGTGGCTGAACTCAGCCTCCGAATGTTTTGAGACATAGGTTTCGAGTTGGCTCCAGTGGCCCTGGTCATCGCGTATTTTTTTACAGGAGGAGCATATTGGTAAAATACCGCTTAATATCTTGATCTTCAAGCGGGCATCCTCGATTTCTCTTTCCGCATTTTTGCGCTCAGTGATGTCCCGTATCATGCTGAAGTATACCGTTCTCCCTTCATACTCCATCAGCCGCGAATTGACTTCCACCGGCATTGCGGTGCCGTCCTTGCGCAGATGGGCGGATTCGAATACTGCGAAACCGTGCTCGTTTATCTGCTTCATGCGATCGGGGACCTGGGGGGCGAACTGCGGGTGGTCAAGCTTGCTGATGTGCAGGGCGAGCATCTCCTCTTTCGTGTACCCCAGCCGCGTGTATGCCGTAGTGTTCGCATCGATGAAGTTGCCATCGAGGTCGATGATGAAGATGCCGTCCCTCGACGATTCGAAGAGATTCCGGTATTTGGCCTCGCTCTGCTTGACCTTCTCATCCGTTTCCTTTCGCCTGGTAATATCCTGAATGGTCCCGATCATAGTGACCGGCTGACCCTTGGCATTAAGTTGCAGTCTGCCCAGGCCGTGAACCCATCGCTCTGCTCCGTCGTTATGCCGGATGATCCGGTATTCCTTGTCAAAAAACTGATGCTTGCCCACGACTTCCCTGGTGAAATAATCCACCATCATCTGACGATCGTCGGGGTGGATCAGCGAAGCCCAGCCGTCCACCGATCGGTCAAATTTTTCATCGATGCCGAAAATGCCGTTGAGAATCACAGAGCTTTTCCATTTACTAGTGGATATGTCCAGGACATAAGAGCCCAAACCCGCCACCATTTGTGCTTCCTTCAGAAAATTCTCGCTCTGCCGTAGTGCCTCTTCCGATTCCCTGCGTTCCAGTTCTCTGGCCGCGCTTATAGCGACTAGTTCCAGCACCGATTCCGCAAGCCCGGCGTCCAGCAGTGGTTTTCGCCCGACAACCGAGATCAGGCCGATCGGTTTCCCGTCGGAACTCCACAGGGTGGTCCCGACATAACTCACCGCCATCATATTCTGGAGCACTGCGTCCTTTGGAAACAAGCCACGCACATCCCGGGGGAAGCAACAGAACGACTTGCCGACTACATCGACGCAGGCGGTATCTCTCAGGGCATGCTCCATATTGTCCTCGAACTTTCCATCGCGGAAAATGGTCACCGTACGAGCCAGAAGCCCGTCCCCCAGCAGACGTTCAATACAAACAAAGTCCATCCCCAGGCTCTGGGCGAGGTATCGAGCCAGTGATTCGAAAAAATCTTCGTTTGAGGACCGAGAACCGAGCTGTAGCAGGAACAACGGGGTTTCCTCGAGTTGCTTGCGTTGTAAGGTATACTTCAAGATTATCCAGTACAGGAAAAAGGGTGAGACCAAGATAGATATTATGCCTTTTGCAATGCTGATTTTCATGCGGACATCATCTGACATTGGGATATTGGTCACGAGTATGTCAGTGCCAACAATCCACAGAATGAAAGCGGATATGTATAGCACAACTATTCTTAATGGGGTTAGTTTTTTTATCATTTGAAAAATAACAATGCTATAATTTGAGCATATAGGAAAGGCGGCGTTCTGCATGGTGCGCAATGGATAGGCGCTATGATAATTCCACAGACTGTGACTTGCCAATGACCGGGAATAGAGCGGTCCGGATAAAGGAGAAAGCCTGGCAGCACTGAGAATAGCCATTCGCACAACTTTTACCCGGAAGATGTCGGCGCATCGTTTACGGTCCGGAAGCGCACTTTTCTCTCATTTCGATAAACGACCGTCTCCAGGACTCGGAAAGAGTGGGTACGGCAAGGACGCGATCAATACCCTCACAATTATTTTTATCATGGTGGAATATATGATTGGCGAAAGATATACTGACACCCCGGGGATCCCGTTGTTCAAGGACCAGTTTGTCCCCCCGCGTGACGACGCCTTCCACCGTGACGCTGAAATAGAAACCCGTGCGGCCGGAGGCGACGACAAGTTTGACCAGCTCGCTCCGCCCGTAGCGCGCGGCAAGCGTGCCGCACGGCTGGCGCGGCTGGCTTATCCGCACCAAGGCGGTACCCAGCCGGAAGAGATCGCCGATACACACGGCGTCCTCGTTCAGGTTCGAGACGGTGAGATTTTCACCGAAGGCCGCGGGGGCCAGCTTGGACCCCAGGACGTTTTCCCAGTAGGGGTAATGGTCCATGCTGTACACGCAGACGGCCTTGTCCGGACCACCGTGATGCTTTCCATCGCCCACACCGTCCACACCCGCAAAACCTGTTTTCCCGAGCCGGAGCGGCCCTGTCACAGGCTCCTTACAGATGCCAGTGACGACCACTGTGTCCGGGAAATGCTCTTTTCGGGGAAGTCCTACGTTCAGGAATTCGACTATCATGTTGCACATGTTGAATTGTACTCCCGGACAGACGCCGGAGTATATGATATATATCATATCCGCGAGCGGCGTATGTGCATTAACATACAAGGGCAAATCATGATTACTTGCTATCAAGATTAAATTTCTTATCACAGATTGATACTTAATAATGAGATTGTTTCCTCAGTGTAAATAAACAAAATCAGTGCAAGTCGGTTTTCTGTCCTCCGGAGGCTGAGCATGAACATGCGGTTTTCACTTTTGCCGACACCGTTGCGGAAACAGCCGCCGGAGGCGTCCGCCGTCGATGTGCGCCCGCAAGGTCCTGCCCTTCAAGAGGTGGACAATGCCTCTTTTTAAATTCAAATCCCTTACCGCCAAATATGTCTTCTTGAGTTTCATCATCGTCTCGCTTTTCAGCGCTTTTATATATGCCACTTTCAATTTCACCATGAGAATTAAAGGTGAAGCCGCTAAGATCAACTCAGCTGGCCAAATGAGGTTCCGTTCCTTTGAGATGGCCTGGAGCATCCAGAGGATAGCGGAAATGGAATATGAGGATAAGTCGACAAGGGCGACCATAAAAGCGGAGCTCCGCAAGGAAATCCGGGCGTTCGATCTGCTCATTGAAGACCTGAGAAATGGCAGCCCGGAGCTCTATATCAAGCCGATCAAGCATTATCAGGTTTCATTGCAGTTTTTCGATGATCTGACAGCCGAGTGGAACAGCAAGCTCAAACCCCTGCTTATGAAAATGGCGGAACTCTCAGAAGAGGAGCCCGAGCAAAAGGCATGGGCGCTGTTACGGGACTACAACGTCCGGATCCAGGGATATGTGCGGGAAATAGACCGGTTTGTGAAGTCCCTCGAACTTTATTCTGATGAGGAGATAAGGCGGTTCGAACGCGTAAGAATAATTATACTCTGCAGCTTTGTGATGGCCGCGATCTTTATCGGCGTGTATTTGCGCAAAAGCGTGATCCGGCCGCTACGGAGGCTTACGCATGCGACAGAAGAAATGGAGCGGGCAAATTTTGATGTACGATTGGCCGTACAGAGCGGCGACGAGATAGGAACGCTCACCAACAGGTTCAATGAAATGGCCGGGCGGCTGAAGGGCCTTTTCACCGAGAAGGCAAGGAAGCTCCGGGAACTCGGCGTGTTGAACACGGTCTCCCATGCGGCAAGCGAGTCCCTCGCGCTGGAGGTCATGGCAGGCAGGATCATAGATGCTATCCTGGACCTTGAGCCGCTGGCCCTGGAGAAAAAGGGCGCAATCTTTTTGAGCGACAACGGCAGAAAGGAGCTGAAGCTTATAGTGTCGCGCAACTTCGGGGACGACCAGATCGCGGGATGCGGCGTGGTCCGGTATGGTGAGTGCCTGTGCGGGATCGCGGCGATGGAGGAACAGGCGGTCCTGTCCAAAAGCAATACGGAAGATACAAGACATTCCAAAGTGTATAGCGGTGCGAAAGAGCACGGTCATGTCATCCTTCCGCTGAAGTCCCGCAACAAGGTGCTCGGCGTCCTGTGCCTCTATCTGCCGGGGGAGACGGGGCCGTCCGATGAAGATCTGCATCTTTATGCATCCATCGCGGACATCATCGCCGTGGCCATGCAGAACGCCATTAACCACCGGCAGGTCGCGATGCTGGCGCAGTCCCTCGACAGCAGTAATGATGTGATAATCATTGCCGATGTTGAAAACAGAATAATTCATATCAATCCGGAGGCACTGCGGCAGCTCGGCTATTCCCGGGACGAACTGATCGGACAGTCCGTCTCCTTTATCCAGTCCCCCGATAATCCTCCCGGGCTTGGTGAGAAAATATTAAAGAAGACCCTGGGCGGAGGGTGGTTCGGAGAGGTCATGAACAGAAGAAAAGACGGCTCAGAATACTTCGCGCTCTTAACGACTTCACCGGTCAAGGACCCGGATGGACAGGTGATCGCCCTGATAGGCATTGCGCGGGACATCACCGAGCATAAGCGGGCGGAAGAGGAATTGAAAAAAAGCGCGGCCCGCCTCATCAATGCTCAGAGGATAGCGCATTTGGGAAACTGGGACTGGGATATCGCAAAAAACAAGGCATACTGCTCCGAAGAGGTCGATCGTATATTTGGGTTTAAATTCGAAGAGTTCGGCAGGACTTATGAAGCATATCTCAATATTGTTCATCCGGATGATAAGAAAATTGTTGAAAAGTCCATGGAAGAAGCGTTCTCAGGGACCAAGCCATTTAGTATGGACCACCGGACCATTTCGCCGGACGGCACGGTGCGTATCGTCCACGTAGAAACGGAGGCCACGTTTGATGAAGCGGGGACACCGGTGCGGATGACGGGGACCATTCAGGACATCACCGAGAGGAGACGCGCGGAAGAAGAGCTCGATCTTCTGCAGAAACTGTCTCTGGCAATAAGCGAGGCGGAAGATTTCAACTCCGCGTTAAATATTGCCATCAGGAAGATCTGCGACGTCACCGGCTGGATATTTGCCGAGGTATGGGTCCCTTGTCGTGACGGCACGGCCCTCGAATACAGCGATATATGGCACAGCGCCCTCAAGGATGTCGAGCGATTCGTCGAAATCAGCAGGAAGGCCGCATTCGCGCCGGGCACGGGGCTGCCTGGCCGCGTCTGGGCGTCAAAAAAGCCCGAGTGGGTGATGGATGTTTCGGTAAACGGCGTGATTTTTCCTCGAGCCAAGGAAGCATTGGAGATCGGCATACGATCGGGCCTCGGGATCCCTATTATCGTAGGAGATCAGGTCCTCGCCGTCCTTGCCTTCTACATGTCCAAGACCCGCGAGAAGGACAGCCATCTGGTCGACCTTGTGTCGTCGATTTCGGCGCAACTCGGGTCCGTTGTTCAGCGCAAGCTTGCGGAGGAGATGATAATAAAATACAACGAAGTGCTTGAAGAAAAGATCAAGAAGCGGACCGCTGAGCTCGAAGTCGCCAAACAGGCGGCGGATGAGTCGAACAGGGCAAAGTCCGATTTTCTTGCCAACATGTCTCATGAGCTGCGGACGCCTCTGAACGCGATCATCGGGTTCTCGTCCATTCTGGTGAACGGCATGTCCGGCCCGGTGACGGACGAGCAGACGGATTTTCTGCGTGATATCGAGAACAGCGGGAAACACCTGCTCACGCTGATCAACGACATCCTCGACCTATCGAAGGTGGAAGCGGGCAAGATGGAGCTGGAACCGAGTGAATTTGGGGTGAAGGACCTGATCGAACGGTGCCTCGTGATGTTCAAGGAGAAATCGCTTAAGCACGGCATCCATGTCGAGTACGCCGTCGAAGAAGCTCTGGAGACCATCATCGCGGATGAAATGAAGATAAAACAGATACTTGTGAACCTCCTGAGCAACGCGTTCAAGTATACGCCGGAAGGGGGCTCCGTGCGGGTACGAGCGAGAAGTGTGGAGAGGGACGAGGGACGAGGGACGAGGGATGAAAAAGAACAATCGTCCGTCGTCATAGCGAGCGAAGCGAGCGGTCGTCCATCGTCCATCGAGATTTCCGTGACCGACACCGGCCCCGGCATCAAACCCGAGGACATCCCGAAGCTGTTTCAGCCCTTTCAGCAGCTCGAGACGACTATTACCAAAAAATATCCCGGCACCGGGCTCGGCCTTAACCTGTGCAAAAAATATGTCGAACTCCATGGAGGCGCAATATGGGTGGAGAGCGAAGTAGGGAAGGGGAGCAAGTTCATCTTTTCAATCCCCATCATGCGGAAAAATAACGCGTGCGAGAAATGAAGGTGGAACGGAAAATACTCGTTGTTGACGACGACACGATGAACCGCAAGCTGTTCCGGTTCCTGCTTCAGGAAGAGGGATACGAGGTCTTGGAGGCCGAGGACGGCGCCGCGGGGTCCAGACTGGCCAGGGAAGTCCTGCCGCACCTCGTCCTCATGGACATCCAGATGCCCTTAATGGATGGCCTGGCCGCGATGAAGGTCCTTCAGGCGGACGAGGCCACAAGGAGCATCCCCGTGATAGCAATAACGTCCTACGCAATGAAAGGCGACCGGGAACGGCTGCTGAAGTCCGGATTTGTTGACTATATATCGAAGCCCATCGACAAGGACGCGTTCATGAGGTCTGTAAAAACGACATTGGAGAGATATCATGGGTGAGGAAACCCCGAGGAAAAACGACAGGCGATGATGAGAGCTCAATTCTCAAATCCGGTTGGAAAGAGCGGGACAGGAGATGTCGTATGATTCCATCAAAACCGAGAATATTGTGCGTTGATGATGAACCCATGAATTTAAAGGTCCTTGAGAAACTGCTCGTCTCGAGCGGGTATGAAGCGGTCAGGGCGGACAACGGCGCAATCGCCCTGGAGGAGATCAAAAAAAACGAAATCGACCTCGTGCTTCTGGACGTTATGATGCCTGAAATCAGCGGCTTCGAGGTGTGCAGGAGGATCAAGGGAGACGAGCGGTATAGGAGCATCCCCGTAGTCATGCTTACGGCCTTGACCGCCAAAGAGGACCGGATCAGAGGGATAGAGGCGGGCGCGGAGGACTTTATCTCAAAGCCGTTCGACACCGGGGAGGTGCTCGCGCGGATCAAGATGCTCCTCAAGATGAAGGCCTTGAGCGACAGGCTCAATTCCGCATACGACAAAATCACCGATTTTATATCCTTCGGCGAGAAGGGCCTGCTGTCATTTGATCCTCTCACCTTCGACTTTATGTCCAAGGTAGACGAAATCGTGAGCCAGCTTATCCGGAAAACACCCGAAATGTCGGGTAAGCCGCAATACGTCATCGTCGGCGTTCCTGATAAAAAGGGCGACTTGCAGTGTCACCAGTACGTATTCATGGACGACCGGTTAAACCGCACACGGATCAAGCATGACGTCCAGCGCTGCCCGGACGCAGCGGGAACGGTCGGTCCGAAGATCATTTATTATAACGAGGCCGACCTCGATCGTCCCGGGCCCCGGGCTTTTGTGAAAGAGCTTGGGCTCTTGCCCGCGATGACGACGAATATGGTGTGTTTTCTCAGCGAGGCCCTCTGCATCGTTGCCGTGAATTACGGCAGGGATGTTACGGCGTATGACGCATCGGTCCTGAACAGCTTCGTTATGCAGAGCCTGGTCCTGCGGTCCCTCTCCGGCCAGATACGCGAGACCGAATCCGCTTTTGAATATACGGTCTATGCGCTTGCGCGCGCGTCAGAGGCGAATGACGAGGACACGGGCAACCATATTCTGCGGGTCGGTGATTATGCCGCCGCCATCGCCGAAGGGCTTGGGATGCCGGAGAACTACGTGGAAGCCATGCGGATCCAGGCGACCTTGCATGATGTCGGAAAGGTCCATGTCCGTCCTGATATCCTGAGAAAACCGGGAAAGCTCACACCCGAGGAATGGGAAGAGATGAGGCGGCATACCAACTACGGCGCAAAGATTATTGGAAATCACCCAAGACTGATCATCGCGACAAAGATCGCCATTTCGCACCATGAGCGATGGGACGGAGGCGGCTATCCCCAGGGGCATAAAGGCGGGCTGATCCCCATTGAGGGGAGGATTGTGAATATCGCGGACCAATATGACGCGTTGCGAAACCGCCGGTCCTATAAGCCCGCATTCGATCATGCAACCACGTACAAGATCATAGCCGATGGCGATGGGAGAACACTTCCTTCGCATTTTGATCCGGACGTGCTGCGAATATTTAAAAAGCTCCATGGCCGGTTCGAGGAAATATACGAAGCGCGCAAAGATTGAAAAATCGTAACTACTCAGGCCAGTTACTGCGCTTTGTCGCAAGGAGCGCAGGGGGCATAGATTATTCCGGCATGAACAGCGTTCGCGGCGCTTCCGCTTCGCCCGCGCCTCCTGGATGTTCGAAGGACCGCAATCGGTTCGGGCAAGCGCGCTCTTATTGCGCCTACGCTCCGCAACAGCCCTGAGTAGTTACGAAAAATCCGCTAAAACTTATCCTGCACGCCATAGGGGTCTTTGAATTCAAACTTCTTGTTGAACACCAGCTTCTTCCTGCCGCGTTCGTCAAGGTATTTCTTCAGTTCGAGGTCCACCGTGATCGGCGCGTCCACGCCTGCCCCGGCCAGGGCCTGGCGCAGGAGCCCCTCGGCCTTTGCGGCAAAAGCAACGGCGTCACCGAGGACCCTCATCGCTTCCGTAGGGTTATGGAAACCAACAGAGTTTTCAGCGCCTACAAATACGACGCGGTAAAATGCCTCGTCGTAGTGGTCCCTGGCCTTGTCGTATAATACCTTATCAATACGCTTTCCCTGCTTCCTGGCTTTATGGGCGATTTCGAAAAGCTTTGCCACGGTTGCCGTGGCATAGCCTGACCGCACCATGAGGGACACAGTCCTGTCCTGGATGGCGATGACCTGTTCTCTCAGCCACTCAGGGCTTTCGGTGTGGCACTGAACGCAGGCCTTCAGATCATTCTTAAGGGGGCTCGTGACGCGATGGTCCGACACTTTGGAGGAGCCGACCCTGGTGTAGGGCATGTGACAGTCGGCGCAGGCGACCCCTGCCTTCCAGTGCACGCTGTTGTTTGAGAACAGCTCGAACTCTGGATGGCGGATGAAGGCCATCTTGAAGCCCGTCACGGCCTGTGTCCATTCACGGTATGAGGCGTCGCTCCTGAGTTTCTTTATAATGTTCTCCACGGATATATTTCCCCAGGCGCTTCCCTGCCATGGAAAGAAGAGTCCCGTAGAATGCATGTCTTTGTCCTTGGGGATGCTGTACGTAACGTGACACTGGGCGCAGACAAGGCTCCGCATTTCCTGGCGCGTGAGCTTCTGGGGGTCGATGCCCATGTCCTTGAGGGCCTTCCCCAGCGTGAATTCCCGCGAGATCCTGAGCGACATGTCCTTGTTGTCGTGGCAGTCGATGCAGGCCACCCCCAGCTTTTTATGCTGTTCGGGTATCATGGCGTGGATTTCCCTGTACGGTTTCGCATAGTAGTCCCTGCCCAGCTCCTTTTCCAGCTTAGGCGCATAGGGGGTCTTGCAGGTCAGGCAGACGCCGCCTGCTTTCACCCGCCCCTCGTCAACGTTCAACTGGTCGACAAGCATGTTGGCATGACCCCGGGGCTCGTTGTACTCGGTCCCGAAGCCCCATCCGCTGAACAGGAGGGCAAGGAACGGAAATTCCGACAGTTTGTCATAACTTATCTTATCCTCGTCAAAGCCTTTTTTGTATTTGCTTTTGCCGGGAGGCGTGGGCTCCTCTGTTTTCTTCCAGAGCTCATACTCCGCGGGGTAGGCCTTGCCCCAAACATCAGGGGATATCTCACTGTCCGAAATGTTCACTGTTTTGACAGTCTGAGCTTTCTGCTGCGAACAGCTTAGAATACCGCCGGTGAGGATACCCGGCAGGAGCAGGAGCATTACGATGATCTTTATTATCTTCATGACAAACCTCTTTCGTTATCAGATCGTTTCTATTGCGCCGCTCCGGGCATGCATGGTCCTGCGGTGGCATTCCCAGCATTTTCTGTTGGGGTTGATGTGCGTCGCGGTCTGTTCGTGGCACCTGATGCAGTTCGCCTGGAGGACCTTTTCCCCGTGCGACGTGAGTTCGATGCGGTCAGGGGCCATGCCGGAATAAAAGAGCGCAACGTCTTTTATGCCGTCGATCGACTTCCAGATATAGTGGGTGACTACGTTGCCGTTCGGCAGGTGACAGTCAACGCAGGTTTTCCTCCGGTGGGCGCCTGAATGTGCCCATGATTCATATGCTCCTTCCATAACATGACAGCCTACGCAGAAGGTCGGCTGTTCGGACTTGGCAAGGAGCTTTGGCGGCCCCAGGAGGAAAAAGATGAGCATGATGACTGTCCCGGCTCCTCCAAGAATGAAGGAGAGGATGGTTTTTTTCGACTTAAACAGGACTATATTCATTTTCCCTCCCTAACCCGCATTACGTAATGTCAAAATCTCTGCTTTTAATTTTCTAATTTCTTGTACATCTCAATCAGTTACATCGAAAAAGCTTGCCTCCCCCCAGAAAATCAGCTAAAAGTAGTGTTCAGACAGCTTCAAGGGAGAGT
>JALNZF010000046.1 GCA_023229435.1 Nitrospirota bacterium | reverse complement strand
CGATCTTGCCGTCGATGCCGGTCCAGTCCAGCGGCATGCGCGCCGAAAAGTCCCCTTTTTTAACCGCCGTCAAGACGCTCAATAACAGTTTGGGGTCAAGTTCCCCCGATGCTTGTCCTTTGGTTGCAACTTTCATTTTTGGTCCTCTCTGGTCGATCGGAAGGACTCTGTCGCATTAAGTGCCGTGCATAGGAAGAGCTTGTTCATCACTTCGGCGGCCGTGTAGCCCAGCATCCGTTCCGCGCCGACGTTGAAGCTCTGGATGACGCCCTTCGCGTCGGTGACGATGCTCGAGAAGTTGGCGCTGTTAAAAATCGCGCTCTGCAGTGCCCCGGTTTTAAGCAAGGCTTCCTGGCGTCGGACCTCGGTGATGCCTTCCACCGTGCCGGCGGCGGGTTTGCGAATGGAGGAATTAAGGTCTTTAGCTGACATGCTGCACCTCAGTCTTTCTACTCTATAACAGCTGCACATGCGGCGTTCCGATTAATAGTTGTATCTGTCGATTACAGCGTGTCATTTTACACGAATATTCTCCCGCTCTCAGCGCTCAATCGTCATTTTTCACACTTGTGCCAGTATACCACACTTCTTCTGCCCCCGGAGCCCCTATTCACGTTCGAGGGTTTTCGCCTCGATGTCGAGTTGGCCTGCGTTTGGGTTGGCAAAACAGATTTCTTGCACAGGAAAACGGACTTCGTCCTGACGTGGTTTCCTTGAAGAAAAGGTTCATAGAGAACGGGATCCACAAACAAAAAAGAGGAGATTGGATAACTGCTCCAATCCCCCCTTGTCGTTCACGTTACTGCGGCGCGGATCTACAACTTCCCTTTCACCAGGTTGTCCACCACCGACGGATCGGCAAGCGTCGAGGTATCGCCGAGTTCGTCCATCTGGCCGTGCGCGATCTTCCGAAGGATGCGGCGCATGATCTTGCCGCTCCGCGTCTTCGGGAGACCGGGCGCGAACTGCATCTTGTCCGGCGTGGCGATCGGCCCGATGACCGAACGGACGTGGCCCGTGAGGACCTTCTTAAGATCATCGGAGGGCTTGAACCCGTCCTTGAGCGTGACGTACACGTAGATGCCTTCGCCCTTGATGTCGTGCGGATACCCGACGACCGCGGCCTCGGCCACCGCCTCGTGGCTGACGAGCGCGGACTCGACCTCGGCCGTGCCGAGCCGGTGTCCTGAAACGTTGATCACATCGTCCACGCGGCCCATGAGCCAGTAATCGCCGTCCTCGTCCACCCGCGCGCCGTCGCCGGTGAAGTATTTGCCCGGGAACCTGCTGAAGTAGACCTCTTTGATGCGCTTGTTCTCCGGATCTCCATACGTTCCGCGCAGCATGCCGGGCCAGGGTTTATCGATGACCAGGTATCCGCCTTCATTCGCCTTTGCGGGTGAACCGTCTTCTTTCACCACGCTCGGAACGACGCCGGGAAACGGTCTTGTTGCCGAGCCCGGCTTCGTCGTCATGGCGCCGGGCAGCGGCGTGATCAGGATGCCGCCGGTCTCGGTCTGCCACCAGGTGTCCACGATCGGGAGCTTTTCATGGCCCACGTTCTTGTGGTACCACATCCATGCCTCGGGGTTGATGGGCTCGCCGACCGACCCGAGGACCTTCAGCGATGA
The DNA here is from genome assembly GCA_023229435.1 of Nitrospirota bacterium. NCBI lineage: Bacteria > Pseudomonadati > Nitrospirota > Nitrospirota bacterium. Next base: position 10,144 of record JALNZF010000046.1, on the reverse strand, counting down.
AAGTTCATGCTTGGCCACCCAGCTCTCGCCTTCCTTCATGAGCGCCCTGATCGCCGTCGGGGCGGTATAGAAGATGTTTACCCGGTGCTTGTCAACAATGTCCCAGAACCTGCCCGGGTCGGGATAGCTCGGGATGCCCTCGAACATGAGCGACGTCGCTCCATTCGAAAGCGGTCCGTAAAGGATATAACTGTGGCCCGTGACCCACCCGATGTCGGCAGTGCAGAAGTGGATGTCCTCATCATGGTAGTCGAAGATCCACCGGAAGCTCAAATTGGTAAAGAGCATGTATCCCGCCGTGGTGTGCAGCACGCCCTTGGGCTTGCCCGTGGAGCCGGAGGTGTACAGGATGAAGAGCGGGTCCTCCGCGTCCATTTTCTCGGGCTCGCAGTAGTTGGTGATGTCCTTGCCGGCCATATCCTCATGCCACCACGTGTCCCTGCCCGGTTCCATGTTGACCTTGCCGGTGCCTGCCCGCTGGACCACGATCATGTCCTTGACGGTCGGGCATTCGAGAATTGCTTCGTCGGCATTGGCCTTCAAGGGCACGTACCTGCCGCCGCGGACCCCTTCGTCCGCGGTGATCACCATGGACGACTGACAGTCCTGGATGCGATCACGCATCGCCTTCGCGGAAAAACCGCCGAACACCACGCTGTGGATAGCGCCCACCCGGGCGCAGGCCAGCATGGAGATGGCAAGCTCCGGGATCATCGGCAAATAGATGGTGACCCGGTCGCCCTTTTTGACGCCCTTCTTCTTGAGAACATTGGCGAAGCGGTTCACCTCGTAGTACAGCTGTTGATAGGTAAAGGTCTTGTAGGTTCCCCCGTCCGCCTCCCAAATGAGCGCCGCCTTGTTGCGCGTGGGGGTATTGATGAAGCGGTCGAGACAATTCACCGAGGCATTCAGCTTCCCGCCGATGAACCACTTGATATAGGGTTTGTGAAAATCATAATCGAGGACCTTGGTCCACTTCGTGAACCACGTGAGGTTCTTGTCCGCCATCTCTCCCCAGAACTTCTCGGGGTCGTCGACGGAGCGCTTATAGAGCTGCTCGTACTCCTGCATGCTCTTGATATGCGCCTTTTGGCTGAATTCCTTTGACGGAGGGAAGGTCCTTTTCTCCGTCGACAGTACCTGGATGCTATCATCTGCCATGATTGTTTCTCCTTATCTGGATGATCATAGTGTCGGGCCCTGGACCCGCGAACAAGCATACACAATACGCCGTGAAAAGTAAACTCCGCTGGAGAAATAATTTCTCGCCTCTATGGCCGACGGATTTCAGCCGCCGGCTTCAGGGGAACAGGTACCCTGCGCCATGGCCGCGACATCCTTCCCCAGGGGAGTGAACCGGCGAGCGGGGATGCATGGATTCCTGCTGACCGCTCACCGATTCACGGTATGTTTCGGTACAGCTTCTGACTGTTTACTCCTCTGATCCTATGCCGAGATACTCACGGACCTTCACGCCCGCGAACTTGTCCTCTGCCGCCTTCTCGGGATTGATGATGGAAACGAGGAAGGCCATCAAGAATGCCGCGGCCATCGAGTAAATGCCGGGGTTCTTGAGCGGGAAGATCGCCTTCGGCATCGTGGAGCCTGCTTCCTTTTTCTCGGCTGCCAGCTGCTCCTTTTCCATTGCCTTCGCGGATACCGATGTCTGCAGGGCTGCATTCCGCTTCTCGGCAGCCGCCTTTTCCTTCTTCTTCATCTTGCCGAGAGCGTCGGCGCTGATGACCTGCTTCTGCATCTCCGCGATCTGGGTATCAACCGTTGCCATGGCCGTATCGGCCTCTTTCATCCGGACCTCGACTTGCGTTTTAGCTTCCTTGTGAATGATATCCACCCAGACGGTCGGGCTCAGGATAATCAGCACCGTCGCCACGATAACGCCGGTATAGATGCTCCAGACGACCCCGTAGGTGGTGAGTTTCTTCCAGGTGATGGAGAGGAGCAGCGCCGGGAAGTTCGCGCTTGCCGCGATGGCAAAGGTCAGGCCGACCAGGAACGCGACGTTCTGTCCTTTAAAGAAGATCCCGAGCAGAATCGCGACGATGCCCAGGCCGACCGTGGAGATCTTGGCAACCTTCACTTCTTCCTTCTCCGCCGCAACTCCGCGCCGGATCACGCCCACGAACAGGTCATGGGAGAGCGCCGATGCGCCCGCGAGCGTCAGGCCGGAGACCACGGCGAGGATCGTGGCGAATGCCACGGCCGACAGAAACCCGAGAAAAAGATTTCCACCGAGCGCCTCGGCGAGCATCGGGCCGGCCATATTGCCGCCCTTGTCAATGGCCATGATGGCCTTCTGGCCCACGAGTACCGCGGCGCCGAAGCCGATGGTCACGGTCAGGATGTAGAAGTAGCCGATGAACCCGGTGGCCACAAACACGGACTTTCTCGCCTGTTTGGCATCGGGCACGGTGTAGAACCGCATCAGGATGTGCGGGAGACCCGCCGTGCCGAACATGAGGGCGAGGCCGAGTGAGAAGGCGTCAATGGGGCTTGTCACCAGGCCGCCCGGCTCGAGGAACTTTGCGCCGTAAAGCTTGCTTGCCTGGCCGAACAGCTCGCCGTAGCTGAACCCGAACTTGTACAGGGTCATGATCACGAGCAGCGTGGCGCCGCTCAGGAGGAGGACCGCCTTGATGATCTGCACCCACGTTGTTGCGATCATGCCGCCGAAGAGCACGTAGAGAATCATAAGCGATCCGGTCGCAATGATCGCGACCTCAAAGGGCAATCCGAACATGAGCTTAATCAGGGTCCCGGCTCCCACCATCTGCGCGATCAGGTAGGTGATCACGACGACGAGCGATCCGGTAGCGGCTGCCGCCCGGATGGGGCGCTGCTGCAGACGGTACGCGACCACGTCGGCGAAGGTGTATTTCCCGAGGTTCCGGAGCGGTTCCGAGATCAGGAACATGATGATGGGCCATCCCACAAGCCAGCCCACCGAGTAGATGAGGCCGTCATAGCCTCTCGTCGACACCAGGCCGGCGATCCCGAGGAACGACGCGGCGCTCATATAGTCGCCGGCAAGGGCGAGCCCGTTCTGGAAACCGGTGATGCTCCTGCCCGCTGCGTAGAAATCTTTTGTGGTCCTTGTCCGTTTGGCAGCCCAGTATGTGATGCCGAGGGTGCTGATCACGAACATAAGAAAGAACATGATCGCAACGGGGTTTGTCTGTCCAATGATTGTCTGTGGCATGATTATCCTCCCACCTTTTCTTTGACTTTGTTGACCAGCACATCATACTTGTTGTTCGCCCACCAGATGTAGATCCCGGTAAAGATCCAGGAGAATACGATCGTACCTACCGCGATGGGGATCCCGATCGTAATAGCAGAGCCCTCGGAGAGCTTCTGCGCCAGGAACGGCTTGTTGAACGCGATCAGGCCGATGAATCCGAAATAGAGCACCAGCTCGAGGATCGTCAGAATGGTGGAGATGATAAACTTCTGCCTGGACAGGTCTTTGAAATCAGGGTCATGCAGGATATCTTCGTGTTTTAATTTACTCATGGTTCTTCCTCCTTCTGTATTTTGTTCATTCTGCTCCTAAAAGTTTCCGAAATCTCCTGTTATTCTGAATCGATCACCTCCTTCAAATGGTTTTCCACGCTTCAAAAGTTCCCCGATGTCATGTACCCCCGCCTCTGTAAGGAGCGGGATGAACCGTTGCAAAAGCTGCGCGGTCGTAAAAGCGTCCGCGATCGCGTTGTGTGAACCGTTCACCGGGACACCGACGCTTTTCGCGATATCATAAAGCCGGTATCCGGAGAGCGCCTTCGCAAAACAGGCATGGGACTTTAACCGTTTCCGGAGCCACTCATCGAGCGTGAACGTGTCGATCGCGGCGTTTTCGATCTCGCGTCCGTACAACCGTTTCATCTCCCGGTTCAGAAATTCGAGGTCGATGGAGATAAAATGTCCCACGAGCACGTCATTCCCCGCATAGTCGAGGAACTTTGCCAGCACGGTATCGATCGCGGGCTGTACCGCCAGATCGGACGGCATGATCTCGTGAATAAGCACATTGGCCGCCCTGAGTTCCGCCCTCGGTCCTACGAGCCGGTAGAATGTATCGCCGAGATCGATCCTGCCGCCGGTCATGCGCACCGCGCCGATGGAAATGATGGCATCCGTTTTCTCATCCAGCCCGGTAAGCTCCGTGTCCACGACCACGTAGCGGACATCGGTGATCGGCGTCTTGGCGCTGAACCCCTGCGGCTTTTTTTCTTTTTTCCCGATCAGTCTGAACACAGGTCAGTCCTTTAGGGCCGTGAAGCGTTCGTCGTAAGGCGTCAGGCGCTTCTGACAGCGAGACACGGGAAAGTGAAACGTGTAATGATGTAAACCCCTCCCGCCCTCACGCCTTACCCCTCGCGGAATTTCCCCTACCAGATCAGCGCCTTGTAAAGCTCGATGATCAGGTCCTGGATCTTCGAGATGAGATGGAATGCCCCTTTGATAGACCGTTTTTCGAGGTTGCTCAACAAGTTTGGATTGATGAAGTTGTCGGGCGCCACGCCATTTCTGATCTGTTCGTACTGATGATGGATCCTGAGGAGCATGATGAACTCGAAGGCCTGCTCGAAATCGTCGGCGTATTCCTCAACGATGGTATGCATGCTCCGCAGCGTTTCGATCCGCTCCATGGTGGAGGTCTCCCGGATGCCCTTCTCGAGCGCAAAAAGCCGCAGGATGTCCACGAGGGGCGCGAGGCCTTTGATCTTGAGGTTCAGTTCGTCCTTGTGCACCCCTCCCTTTTCCACGACAAAGGACTTGAAGAACCCGATGGGAGGTTGATTCTTGATCGCCATGTTCGCCAAATAACCGAGGAACACCTTCTGGTCTTTGAGAAGCGCGCTCAGATGATCACGGAGCAGTTCGGCCAGGGAGGTCTCGCCGTACATCGGCCGGAAATCAAAGAAAGCCACGCAATTGAGCACGGCCTCCGGCGTAGGGGTCGAGATCCAGGTGGAAAAATATTTTTTCCATACCTTGATCGGCTGGCACCACTGGGGATTGCTCGCCATATAGTTTGCCGGGCAGGTCGGGAACCCGCACTGGAGCAGGCTGTCTCTTACAAACTCGGCAAAGACGGAGAAATATATTTTCGCGGCTTCCGCCTCGGCCTCCGTCGCCGGATCAGCGGTGATTATGGCGTTGTCCTGGTCGGTCTTGAAGGTCTGCTCCTTACGGCCTTCGCTCCCATACCCGATCCAGCAGTAGGCGACCGGCGGCTTGCCGTGCTTCCGCTCGGCGCATTCAAGAACTTTGCGCACGAGCCGGTCATTGATCTCGGTGATGACCTTGGTAATATTGCTCGCCTTGGCCCCTTCCTTGAGCAACAGCCCGACAATCCCGTTGATCTTCTTCGAGACCGGAATAAGCCCTTCGATGGTCTGCTGGCTCTCGATATCCTTGGTGAGTGAGAGCGGCGATGTCCCCTGCAGCATCATCATGTCGTGGTTCGTGATCACTCCGGTGAGATGGCCGTCCTTGATCACCAGAATATGGTGGATGTTGTACTTGATCATTTTCAGCACGGCCTCGAAACAGTAATCCCGAGCGTCCACGCGTATGAGCGAGGTGCTCATAATGTTCTTTACCGGCTCCCCGACGCTCCGTCCCCGTGCGACGACCTTTTCCCTGAGGTCCCGGTCGGTCACCATGCCGGTGGGCAGGCCGTTGCGGTCCCTGATCACGATCGAACTGATGCTCTGCTCGGACATGATCTGCGCCGCTTCGCGGATCGACGTGTCCTCTTGTGTGGAAACCACGTTCTTGACAGCCATGTCCCCCACCTGTGTCGTGAACAGGAGGCGGTCGCTCCCTCCGTAGAACATGCTCTTGTCCTGCATCTCGCGGTAGGTTTTATCGATGTAACGGGTGATATGGGATTGAAGGAAGAATTCAGTGAACGAACGGTTTGCATCGAGCAGTTTTCTCACCATCTCTTGACCCAGGAGGTAGCAGATCGTGTCGTCAACAGCCACGACGTTGGTACGCACCCGGTCTTTGCCCACCATGGACAGGAAACCAAAGGTCTCCCCTTCTCCCCGGTAATCGATGACAGCCTCGCCGCCGTCGTCCGAAACAAGAACGATCTTCACCCCGCCCTTTTTGATGATACGAAGCGCGTCACTCGGCGGCCCGTCCTGCCGCATGATCACCAGGTCCTTGGGATAGAACTCCATGGACAGGTTCCGGGCAACGGCCTGTAGGTCCGTATCACCAAGAAACTGGAATGGCGGGACCTTCTTCAGGAACCCAATCACGTCTTCAAGGATGATGTTGTTGCCATAATTCGGCGCCTTGGTGGATTTCATGATCAATATCTAAGCAAAACAAAGACCATATTTACGAATAGTCAAAAACAGTTTCCATTTTATTATTTCTCGCTGTGCATACGAACTGCCTCGCGGGAATATCAGGAAAACTCTGTGATCTGTTTTTTTTCGTTACGCTGGGCGGGAATGGAATAATCTAAATAAAATCAACGTATTTTTATCATATTCTTCGAAGTCTGTTATAGAAAGAGCAGCCGGACATGGTATAGTGCATAATTGAAACTAATAGGGGTTCGCGTTTTATAAATAGAGGCCGATAAAATTCAGTCATCGCGAATTCATGAAGAGGAAGTCATTACCGAAGAGCAGACATTCCACTCGTAACTAATAGTAATATCATGATGCACAAGCGGGCTACGAAAAGTAACCGGAAAATAGCGGCAAGTAATATCACCTGGTAATGTTACAATATGTTTATTGATATAAAATGGGTATGCATTTCACCGATCTTAGTACAACATACTGTGAATTATTTCAAACCAGATTCCCCCCGGCTTAAGTCATGCTGGGGCAGGCTTTTAGACCTTCGGGAATGACAATATCGTCGCACTGTTTGAGTCATCCCCGAGTGCTCTTATCGGGGATATGGTCCATTCGATAGGGGTAGGTGCCGTCCGGTGCATACCCCACATAGTATTCATCGTAATGCATGCATATATCCATTCCACTTAACAAAAGCCGGCTTATCTGTTACTATGGAGTGAATTAATACTTTTCAAAGAGGTTATATGGCGGAAACGAACAATCCCGGAGAAGATAAGGCATGGGAGATACTCACGACGCTGAAACCGGCGGATGTCTGCAAAGCAGCTTCTGTTTCCTATGATGCGGTGTCCTTGAATTATCAGGTGACATCATTCGGCATGGACTTCATCGTTTCCGTACGAGACAGGAAGATCTCAAGCACGGCTCCGGGGAGCGAGGTGCTGCTCGGAAAACTCGGCTATTTCTTTCGGCTCTCGGTCCTCTGGTATCTGGTGAGCGCCAAGGACATCACCTGCACCAACAGGCCCGTAAAGCTCGAGCACATCAGGGGCGGCGACATCTTCACCAGAGGATCACACGTCCTGCCGCTCGACAGTGTCGCGAAGAAGTATGGGAAGGACCGGGAAGGGTTTATTGATAAGGGGAGAAACCTTGGCGGCGAGGTCATGACGTACGGCGATGTTTCGCTCCGGCTTGCGCCCCTGCCGCGAATACCCGTTACCCTGACGCTCTGGCTGGAGGACGACGAATTTCCCGCCCGTCTTGACCTGCTGTTTGATTCAACCTGTGAGATGCAATTGTCCACGGACGTCATCTGGTCCATTGCCATGATGAGCGTGCTGATCATGCTCTGAACCGGACCCGCCTGACGACGTCCTTGCAATAATATTTCGGATGCGATTTCTGCGCACAAGCGGGGTAAATGCCGCGGGTGGACCTGGTGTCAGGATGCTCATTGATGGACAGTTTTGTAGGTTGGGCAAAAGTATCAACTTGCCAACATTCTTTCGCTTCGATTTGTTGGGCTTCATTAACACCGTTCAGCCCAAACCTACCGACTGTCGATCATTGTTTTTTAAGCGACTTGTAAAGATCTTCAAGGTCGTGTTCGTGCTTTAATTCCGCAGCCGCAAATTGCTCAAAAAGCTTTTTTGCATCAGGATTATCAGTGTCCCTGGCCGCTTTTAGGTAAAACTCGTAAGCCTTGTGCTCGTTCATTATCCCGGTCTTGAAAACCTCAAATAGTGTATCATTATCCATGGCGCCTCCTCGTTATATAGTGTTCCCCGCAGACACTAAGTCGTTATGATTGTTCAATTGCTGAAGCAGGCCCTTCCGTTGATCTTCAGTATGCATACGATCAATTTTGAGATCGATATGTCCCAACTAATGCAAACGCATAAAATATTGTTACATGTAGGGCAAGGCTTTAGCCTTGCTTTAAGCAACCCTGAAGGGTTGCCCTACAAATGATATAACAATAATTATTGCGTTTGCTATAATTGTTTGAAATTATTTGTCACGTTGATGACAGTATACCATATATTTCCCCGGACGAAGCGATTAGCCGTGCGATTTTCTCGGCAATGTGGCAGGAGACGGATGGTGACATCCAAGAATTCTTACATCAACTTTGCGAGATAAATATACATAAGCTCTTCTCGCAGGCCCTCCAACCAGAACAACAAATTCCAATGCTGATGGACAGCTCAAGGATATGTGTGCGCCCTGAGTCTCCCGGACCTTCGCGCCGGAAGCGCCGAGGGACAGCGTGCCGCGGCCGCTACTTCTTCACCCTGCTCTTTTTCGCGATCATCTGGATCGCTTTGCCCGCATCCCGCTTCAGCCAGAAGGCACAGAAGACCGCTGACGCGATCACTACTACCGCGAGGCCTCGTTCTCCCCGCTGGAGCATCATCGCTCCGCCGCTGATCAAAAAGATCATGAAACCGAGAGGAATGAATATCTTTGAAAGGACCTCTTTGAGCGGAGACAGGTTCCGGTAACATTCCCGTGCATCGGCAGGCCTGTTCTTCTTCTCATAGAGCGCTCCCAGATTGAACCACAGCAGATTGTTCTGCGGGTCCGCTTTGGTCACCCGTTCGTAATACATGATTGCCCGATCGGGATCGATATCCTGAAGCTGCATGGCAAGACGACCCCAGAGCGTGTACCGGTTCCCCGCTTTCTCGTAATGTCTTTCGGCATCAACGGCCCTCCCCGTCTCTTCGAGGATCACCGCCTTCATGAACTGCCCCCGATGAAAATCCGGGTGAGAAACAAGGAGCCTGTCCACTGCTTTCTCGGCAGCGTCATATTCCTTTTTTTCGTAATGCCCCAGGATCTGGTTCAGCAGCTTGCTGATGGACTCCATATACCTTCTCCTTTTATCCGTTTCGCGCGATGGTCAGTGCGATACCGTCATCGTTTGCTGTTTTTCTCAATTGCCTGCTTTGCCACGGCCGCGAGTATGACATCCGGGCTGATCGTAAACGGCTCGACGACCTGCATGGCCTGCGGTCCGCCGATCTGTCCCAGGCTGCGGATCGCGCTCTTCTTCACAATGGGCGACTGATCAGCGGCAAGCAACTGGATGAGGGGGGAGATCGCATCGCGCGAACGGATCATGCCCAGCGCTTTGACCGCGCTCTTCCGCACCCGTTCTTCCGGGTCGCTGAACATGGCAATGAGCGGCGGCACGGCATCATGCGAACCAAGCTCCCCGAGGGAAAAAGCGGCGTTGTTCCGGACCGCCATGTTTTCGTCGCCAAGCGCCTCTATCAAAGCCTTCTCGGCCTCCTTGTCCCTAAGCTTGCCGAGTTCGGCGGCGGCGTTCACCCGGACCATCCCGAGACCGCTCTTCAGATCGCTGATCAGACTCTCAAGACTCATCGCATCCTCCCTCAATCGCACATTTCAGAGACTCAAGCGCGAATTTTTCTTTCTGATTATCACACACACCCTTCGCAAATGCAACCCGCAGTTCACAACATAATATTCTGTCAATTGCGGCTCTTGTAAAACTGTTTGTCATCCCCGAACGGCTCTATCGGGGATATGGTTTTTCAAACGGTGAGAACCAGATTCCCGCTCAGAATCACTGCGGGAATGACAAAATTGGGGCTTTTGCAAGAGGCTCAATCTTCAATGTTCATGTGCATCATGCCCCTACCGCTCCCTCGGCATCCCCCACTTCTTTCTCTTTTCCCAGAGCGATTTCCGGGTGATCCAGAGCATGTCCGCAAGCTGCTGTTCGTTGAACTGGCCCTGGTATCTCTGGATGAAGGCCTTGG
>JALNZF010000045.1 GCA_023229435.1 Nitrospirota bacterium | reverse complement strand
GTAGATCTAATCCAGTGTACAATTTCATACAGCACCTCCAAGGTTAGATTGGACTCTTTCCTTGAAGCATACCAGAGTGCCGATGCGCTCTGGTATGCTGAGGTGCCTTCATATGATTATCAGGTCTTGGAAAGTCAGTTTCTTATATTTCAAGACCTGTCCCCAAATCTGCCGGGATATTTGATAAGAGCGGTTCGATTGAAAGAAATTTCGTCTGTGCGGGAACACGCTGAAGCTCGGATATTCTATGCACGTATTTCTGCGATTCAACGGTAACTCCCATCCAAACATTCGAAGGCCAGGAAATTTTGTCAAAAACTTCCAATAACCGATGTGATCTTTTTGTGAGGATTTGAAACACATGCTTGTCTGCTTTTTCCATTGTTTTGAAAACACTTTGGATAAATGAAAGCGGCATTTGTTCATGGAAAAGATCGCTCATGGAATTCACAAAGACAAATTTCGGTTCGCGCCATTTGAGCGGAAGATCAATAAGGTCGTGATGCAGTGTAAGTGAGAATCCATTCGCGTAGCGCCTATTGCCCATGGCTTTAAGCATGTAGGTTGGGTTGAGCGCCTCCTGTGAAACCCAACGCGTCTGTGATTGAAAGATGTCGGGCAAGGTAAACCTTTGCACAGCCTACTTACTCGACCTGTCGCGCTAAGTATTGTCTATAATACCGAGGTGCGTCTTGATCATGGCGAGAAATTCCCGCGCCTGCGCGACGGATTGAGCGGCGTCTTCGCGCGATATCTGGACGAGGTCTTTGTAATCGCTTTCCTGCCTCAGATCGAATATATCGTGAATCAGGGTGGAAAAATATTTGTCGATTTTTCCGGTCTTCACGAACTCCCGATCGAAGGTGGATATGACGCCGATGTGCTTCGATGTTTTCATGGGCGAGCATGTTTTCAGCAGCAAAGCCAGCAACGCATAGAATATGGCATAGTAGGCCCTGTTGACGATGGACCGGGGGCTGAAGTCTGTCTCCAGCATTCTCACGGCTTCTGACAGGGTTTCCTCCGCCTCCTGCAGGCGATAGGTGAAGAGAACGTCCTTGTCCGTCACACCGGCACCCCCTCGTCAACGATATTATGGACCAGGGGAGAGACTCGCAGCGGTGACTCCTCTATCTCGTATCGTGTGAAGATGAGGGGAGAGATATAGAGGGAATATTTAAAACCCACTTCCCATACGATGTCGCGGATCTTTTTCTTGAGGTCCCGGTTGATTGTTTCAACTTCCAGAAACACATCCATGTCCGAGAATTCGTCCGCGCCTCCCCGCGCGCGCGAACCGAACACCCGGAAGTCCAGCAGGGGTACAATTTCCGCGAGCCGCTGTTTTAACTCACGTGCTATTTCATAATCGTTTTTATCCATAGTTTTTGGCCTCCAGGACCAACCCGTTGTCGCCGGATAAGTTCTACCGTGCATGAACCATCTGTTTTGATTATAGTATTTTCCCGGTTTTATTCAAGAAAATTATAGTTTTTCGGAAAAATCATTGTTATGTTCACTCGTACCTGATGATCCGTCTCTTTCCGTTCTTTGTTGTTATCCTGGCAAGATGAAGACGGTTCTTTTTTCCTGATGAATACGCCTTGGCAACCGCCAGGGCGACGGCTTTTCTCTTGAACAGCGTGGCCTGGTCGATGGACATTCCATATCCATCATCGGAAACATTGAGCCACAAACGCCAGCGGCCACGGCCTGATATGTCCGAGAAAACGACGTAGCGCACCGGATCATTCGCATCGGCGATTCTCCTGCGGAGTTCACGCTTGAATGCCGGCGACAACTTGTCGTCTTTATTGAGAGGAGCGGATTCAGAGCGTTTCTTCATGCTGTTTTCCCGTTTTGTATCACAAACAATATACGAAGTATTCCTAATGAGATGACGGTACTATAATTCATAAAAAATTGCAAGAATTTCGCAGTGCCATGCCGAACCGTCACAAAGAGGAGAAGTGTTCTCCAGCTTTCCCTAAATCAACGAAAATACATTGAGGCAAAAGATTTTATGCTCACACGAAGCCACAAAGCCACGAAGGGAGGCCTTTTTTGTGTGAAATATCTTTTTTGTTCCTATGTTACCTGTCCGTTCAGGACGCGGGAGATACCATCCTTCATCATACCTTCACCGAAATTCAGAAGGTATCCCAGTTTTTTGCCTGTCAGTTTAAGATAAGTGAGAACTTGTTTCTTGTGCGCTTTGCTGACGCGTTCAACCGACTTCAGTTCGAGAATGACCTTGTCTTCCACGACGACATCTGCGCGGAAACCCTCGTCGAATTGAACTCCACGGAATTGTATAGGGATGGGAATCTGTCTTTCAACCTTCAAACTGGCTTCTTGAAGCAAATGCACGAGAAGTATTTCGTATACAGTTTCGAGCAGTCCTGGTCCCAGTTCCATGTGAAGCCGCACTGCACAGTTCACAATGATTTTTCCTATTTCGTTCTCAGTCATTCCAACCTGGTCTTGTGCGGTCATTTGCGAGTTCCGCCTTTCTTGTGCAATTCATTACAAAGCAAAAGATTTGTTCTCACACGGAGCCACGAAGCCACGAAGAAGAAAAGCATTCCTTGGTTTTTTCAATCAATGACGATGCTTTTTAAGCAAAGGATTTATTCTCACACAACGCTACAAAGAGGTGAAGTTTTCTCAGGTTTCCTTCGTGGCTTCGTGGCTCCGTGTGAGACTAATGTCTTTTGGGTCTTGCCCTATTTGTACTTCCTCACCACCGCTGTCACGACCCCGGATATTTTGAGCTCACGCTTCGGCTTGATAGGCTGGTACTTGGGGTTTGCGGGTACGAGGGTAATGCTGTCTCCGCGTTTTCGGAGATACTTCATCGTCCATTCACCATCCACCTGGGCGATCACGATATCGCCGCTCTTTGGCGTCCGGCCTTTATCGACAATGACCATATCACCCGGAAGGATCCCCGCGCCGGACATGGAATCGCCGGATACCTTGAGCAAAAAGGTTGCCTCCCGGTTCTGGATCAGGAAATCATCAAGGGAGAGGGTATCAACCAGCTCTTCTTCCGCGGGAGAGGGGAACCCTGCCTCGACAGTTCCCAGAACCTTGAGAGGGCAGGCAATTGAACCTGCGATCAGCCTGCCGGTCTTGTCCCGCTCCAGGACCTTGAGCTTCTCCAGCCTGCCTACGAGCTTGAATACCGAGTTTTTTGACCGCAGACCGGTTATCTTGCCGAGCTCTGAGAAACTGGGCATTCTGCCGTTCTTCTGCTGGAAACGGGCAAGGTCCCGGATGCGGGCGCGGTGTTTCTCTTCCTTGACGATTGGTGACGGCATGGATAGAGTATAAGTGAACGAACGTTCACCTGTCAAGGGTTTTCGGAATTTCTTTACGTGATTGTATCAACATGTTATACTTTCAACAGGTTATGGTGTCTGTATATGTGCGGACGATTTGAGGTGCATAGCGCCATTGAGATCATCGCGAAGATGTTCGGGATCGCTGACTGGGATATTGAATATCCGCCCCGCTACAACATCGCGCCCAGCCAGGACATTCTGATCGTCATCAATGACGGCAAGCGGAGGCTCATCAAGTCCCGAAGAAAGGAAAGTTATGATACAGAATAAGATCGTTGTGCGATATCTGGATGGCCGCGTGTCGAAGGGCTTCACCAACAATTTCACGCCCAATAAAGACTCCTTCCATCTTGTTCCTCTGGACGCTCCACCGGGTTTCAAGCCCCTTGATGTTCACCTTAAGGAATTAAAAGCGATATTTTTTGTGAAAGACTTTGTGGGGGATCGTCATTATAACGAACAGAAAACATTCGACGCGTCACAGCCGGTTATGGGGAAAAAGATACAGGTAATTTTCAAGGACGGAGAAAAATTGGTCGGAACGACCCAGGGCTATCAAGCGGGCCGGCCGGGATTCTTCGTTTTCCCGGCTGACAAGAAGTCAAATATCGACAGATTCTTTGTCATCGCCGCGGCTGCGCGCTCTGTTTCGTTTATTTGAGCGGTGCATTCAAATGCGGTCAGCGGTCTTCGGCAACAAGGGATGAATCAAGACCGTATGTGTCTCGCGATTTTTATCCGACAGGCAACCGGGAGCGGCATGCATTATTCGCTGAAAGGAACAGCCAGGCATGAAAAATAAAAATGTCGGAAGCGGTAATAATAAAAAAGCTTCCGACATTAAGGGAGGCAAATGGTTCGGGCCCGAGAGTATGGTTAGAGGCGTATTGCCCATTTAGGCCAAACCATTTTCACGGTACGAGGCACTTTTGATATACTCATTTCCCAAAGGCAAGACGTAACCCGTATTGGTTTACATCGCCGATCCGGTTTGCATTGCCGTGGGAAGGGCCCGACTGTTTTCAACTGGCAGAAAATTAAAGTAAGACGACACGAGATAGTGTAACAGCTTTTGTCTCTCTGCCATAGACATGCTCAAGTAGAGCGAGCTGTCTATTAAAATATTGTTGATCTCTTTCTCCTGTTCCCGGGTAATTTTATTGTTCTCTTGTTCGCTCATAGCGCTCACCGAACATGGGTAATTTCACCAGCTAAATCTCTTACTCTACGGTATTAAAATGCAAGAAAATTGCCAGAATACAACTGATTGATATTTGTAATAAAATAGTATTATGGTTTTATAGTGTAAGGTTGTTCGACAATCGTAAATTAGGATTCAGGATGGTATTGGAGGTGAAAGAAACAACAGGGGTGTTTTTATCTGAAAAAACTTATGAGAATTAATATTTTAATAAAAACGATAGGTTACGTTCAATCCTCAATAACATTCAAGAATGAATTACACTGAAATATGAACGTACAATTCCTCTCTTTACGTTCGGGAATGGTAAGAAATGTGAAAATTGGGGGAATTTATGTAATATTTAGAAACACTTTATCATTTTGATCGAAAGAATTGCTATCACGGCCTTCACTAAGAGATGATGTTTCAATTAGTTGCACTCAATCCTCTTTGTCACTCTTCGTAAGGATAGTGCCGAATTCCTGCCAAAAGAATTGCAGCCTCTACTCCGTCCTCACCATCTCCGCCACGCATTCAATATGATAGGTATAGGGGAACATGTCCACCGGCTGAAGCCGATCGAGGCGGAAACCGAAGAGTTGAAAGAACTTCAGGTCCCGCGCAAGCGTCGAGGGATTGCACGAGACATAGACGATCTTCCTCGGGACAAAGGCGAGCACGCGCTCGATCGTCTTGAGCGTGGCACCGGCACGCGGCGGGTCGAGCACGATCACTTCAGCGCGCAGTTTTTTCTGGATCAGCGCCTTCAATCCCTTCTGCATGTCGTCGGCAATAAATTCCGTATTCGAGATCCCGTTCAATTCCGCGTTCGCTTTTGCGTCCTCGATCGCCGAGTAGCCCGACTCGATGCCGATCACGGTCTTTGCGTTCTTCGCGAGCGGCAGGGAAAAGTTGCCGATGCCGCAGTAGAGGTCGAGCACGGTCTCGTTCCCCGTGAGTGAGGTAAAGTCCAGTACCGTCCTTACCATGTTCCTGTTCTGATCCCAGTTTACCTGAAAGAAATTTCCTTCCGTGGCTTTGAGCTTAATACCGTCGATCTCGAGCGTGAGCTGGTTCCTGCCGAGGGAGGAGACCTTTTTTCTGCCCGAGAAGCCGGTTATGCCGATCACTTCGGGCGAGGTCCTTTTCAGTTCCGCGAAGAAGGGGTCCATTGCCGGGGAAAGCAGTTGTTCGCTGAAGAGCAGGAGATGGACCTCTCCCGACGGTGAGGCGTTGATATGGAGTTCGGTGAGCAACGGAAGCTTGTCAGAAAGGGTCCTGATGTCATTCAACACCTTGTTGATGACGGGGTGGATGAGGAAGGCATTATTCACTTCAATGAGGTCGTACGAACCCGGGCGGAAAAAACCGATTCGCTGCCGGTTGTCTTTCATCCGCACATTGAACTGCGTGCGCAGCCGGTAGTGGTCCGTGCGAGGCGAGGGGAGCATCGAAAGAAGGCGCCGGGGTTCAATGCCTCCTATTTTTTTCAGGGTGTCGAGCAGGATCTCCTGCTTATGCTTGAGCTGGGCCGGGTACGCGATGTGCGGCCAGGTTGCGCCGGTACATTCGATTTCCCCATTGCACGGTGGCGTGATGCGGTCTTTTGACGGTGTAAGGACCTTGACAAGGGCGGCTTCCAGGAAGCCTTTTCTCTTTTTCCTGATGAAGACAACGACCCGCTCTCCCGGCAGTACACCGGGAACAAAGACCGCCTGGCCGGTGTCCAGCCTTGCCAGCCCGCTGCCGCCATGGACGAGTTTTTCAATGAGCACCTCGAGCGCGCCGGTTTGTTCGCTCATCCGAGGATCTTTTTTACCGTGTCCCGGAGCAGGGACAGGTCTGAGGACTTGACTACATAGGCGTCGGAGCACCAGCTTCCGAAATCATGCTTATATTCCTCGTAGGCGGTGCAGATAATAACGGGAAGGGTGCTGTCCTTCTCTTTCATCTTCCGAAGGGTTTCTATGCCGTCCATTTCTTCCATGCGCATGTCCAGGGTGGCCAGATCGAACTTTGTGGTGTCCATCGCCGCGAGCGCCTGAATGCCGTCGTTGGCCGTTATTACCTCGTAGCCCATCTCTTCGAATTCCTCTTTATAAAGCCCCCGGATATTCTGCTCATCGTCGATAACCAGTATCTTTTTCATTCGCACCTCCTCGGCAGTAAATTTGAATTGAATAAAATCTAACCACAGAGAACACAGAGAACTGCTTGAGTTACAGCATCTGAAACGCTTCCCATGCTCTCTCCCATGGAGAATCCGTCTTTATCATCTGCAACAAGGCTAAGAATTCATTGATCAGGATCTTGTGCTATTGCTCTCAGGGAGCGGAAGCTTGATCGTGAAAATGGCCCCCCCCTTGTCCCGGTTCCGGAGTTCGATCTTCCCTTTGTGGGACTGGATGATCCTGTTCGTGATCGGCAGGCCAAGCCCCGTGCCCCGCGGTTTCGTTGTATAGTAGGGATTGAAAATATTATGCATGGCCTTGGCTGAAATGCCGGGCCCCGTGTCCCCGATCTCGATCGCCGCCATCCGGGCTTCAGGAACCGCATAGGTCCTGACGAAAAGCGTGCCGCCGTTTTCCATTGCTTCCATGGCATTCTTGAGAATGTTGATCATTCCCTGCTTGATCTGCGGCGTATCGATCATAAGGTGCGGCAGAGAAGGGGAAAAATCCCGCTCGACACGGATGCGCCGCTGGGTAAGTTCGTCTTCATAGAGCGTCAGAATATCCTCGAGGAGGACGACAATGTCAGCTTCAATGAGCTGCGGCGAGATCTCCTTGATGTAAGAAAGGTTGTCGTGGATGATCCCCTCGAGCCTCGCGACCTCGCTCAGGATGATATCGACATATTTTTTATCCTCGGTGTCCTTGAGCTTCTTCGACAGCCGCCTGGTAAAGCCGCCGATGGAGACGAGCGGATTCCTGATCTCATGGGTGATCTCGGCCATCATGGCGCCAAGTGCCGCCATCTTCTCGGACTGGACAAGCTGCTCGTGCATGGAGCGCATGTCCTTGTTCATGGTCTCGAGGTTCGTGTGAAAGATGGCGTTCTCGATGGCAAGCGCGGCCTGGTGTGCGAACAGGGTGAGGAAACGGATATCGCCATCGGTAATCGGTCTCTGGGTGAACATATTGTCCACGAGGATGACGCCGATGACACGGTCCTTTGCGACAAGCGGGACCGTTGCGAAGCTGTTCACCTTGAGTGTTTCGCGGAGTTTGTCGCTCACGAGGGGATCGGTGGCGGCATGAATGATGTTATACGATCTTTTGTTCAGCACCGTGAGCGCCAGCACTTCTTCGTTCGGCAGGAGCGAAACACGGATGCCCTTTGCCAGCGTATTGAGCGGCGAATCGCGGTGTTCAAAAAGCGCGCCCGTCTGGATCCATTCCATGAGACTTTTATGGATGCGCGACACTTCACTCCAGGCCTGGCCCGCTTCTTCCCAGCTTGTCGGTCCGACGCCCATCATGCCCTGGAGCGTATTGGTGCGTTCATTGGTCAGGAGCAGGAGTGCCCGGTTGAAGCCGAGACCGCTTCCTCCCATGGTCGCAGCGGTAAGGATGATCCTGAGCAGCCGGTCGAGGTTCAACGTCGTGCTCATGGCGGTGCCGATATCGTACAGGATGGAAAGTTCCTGGGCCCTGGTACGCGCTTCGATCGCCAGGTCCTCCATGCGCTCATACATGGCCGCGTTCTCGACCGATACCGCCGCGCCGCTGGCGACGGTGGTCAGGAACTGGAGGTCGTCCTCGGTAAAGGGCTGGCCTTCCTGCTTGTTATACAGCGTAATGACGCCGATCACCTTGTCCCGGAAGAGAAGCGGAACGCTGATGATGGACGCCGCGGTGACCCCGCAGCCATCGGCGAGGGCGGGGTCTTTCGTGATGTCCTGGATCAGGATCGGTTTTTTCTCATGGGCAACACGTTCCGCAATATTGCTGCCGATCATCATATCCATATTTGCTATCGTGTCGCCGATGATGCTGTAGGAAGAAAAGGTTTTGCGGGTCGCGATCTCCGGCAGGTCCATGAGCCGGATGGTGCAGCCCTGGGCGCGGAGCGATTGCGTGCTGTTTTTGGCGATGAGCGAGAGGAGCGATTCGAGGTCGAGCGTGGAGGTGAGCGCCATGCCGATCTCATAGATGGTGGCAAGCGCGGCCAGACGGTCCTGGATGTTCTGGAACATCTGCGCGTTCTTGATCACCCCGCTGATCTGGTTGGCGGTGGTGGTGAGCAGCGTGATGTCCGATGACGTGGCGCTCCACACGGCGGAGGAGAGCACGAAGAACACGCCGAGGCACTGGTCTTCGTACATGATCGGCGCGGCAGCTAGAGATTTGAACTTCTCGATGCCCGATTCGGGTACATAGGCGAAGCGCGGATCAGCATAGGGGTCATCGAGCGCAAGCGGGACTTTCTGCTCGGCTACCCATCCGGCGATGCCCATGCCGAGCGGAAAGCTTAGTTTGCCGATCGTCTCCTGGTTCAGACCGATTGCTGCGGCGAGCGTAACGGTCTTTCCGGAGCGGTCGATCAGGAACACCGACGCGCCGTCCTTTCCCATGCCCTGCGCAACGGCCTCGACGAGGCGTCGAAGCTTCTCCGGGAGATCGACCGATGAGTTCGATATGCGGCTGATCTCGCTCAGGATTATCAGTTCTTTTTTTTCGGTTGTTTCCATAGTTGAAATGCAGGGTCCGGCAGCCAAGGGTCAGGAGTCAGGAGAGGATAGGTCAATTGGAATTTATCATTAACGTACCCAGTTTCTGAACCCCGGCCCCTGAACCCTGAACCCTGAACCTTTACTTCTTCCTCATCGCCTTCTGATACATCTTCACGTATTCCTTTGCCGAGCGCTCCCACGAGAAATCCTGTCTCATGCCGTTCCGCATCAGTCGTTTCCATGTGTTCCGGTCACGGTACACTTCAAGCGCGCGGCGCAGGCAGTCGATGAGTGCCTGCGCGGAGTATTCCTCGAACAGAAATCCGGTTCCCCGACCTGTTTTCGGGTTATAGTCAGCGACCGTGTCACGGAGCCCCCCTGTGTTGCGGGCGACCGGCACGGTGCCGTAGCGCAGCGCCATCATCTGGCCGAGACCGCAGGGCTCGTAGTGAGACGGCATGAGAAACATATCGCACCCGGCGTACAGGTTCTTTGCGAGCGAATCATCGTACCGGAGCAGTACGCGCATGTTCTTTGAATAGCGGCCGGCCGCATCGGACAGAATGCGATGGTATCTCTCGTCTCCGGTGCCGAGAATGACAAGCTGCACGCCGAGGGACATGATCTCTGGAAGTGCCTTGGTCAAAATATCCAGCCCTTTCTGGTCCACCAGGCGCGTTACCATGCCGATCAGCGGCTCATCGGTCCCGGGCATACGGATCAGTGCTTGAAGCGCTTTCTTGCAGAGTGACTTGCCTGAAAGTTTCAACGCGTTGTAGGTCTTCGCGACGGCGCGATCATGTGCCGGGTCCCAAATCCGGTAATCGATCCCGTTCACGATGCCGAAGAGGTCCCCGGTCCGATTCACGAGCACACCCTCGAGACCATACCCGTATTCAGGGGTCTGGATCTCGCGGCTATAGGTTTTGCTCACGGTCGTGATGATGTCCGAGAAGACGAGGCCGGCCTTGAGAAAATTGATCTTGCCCCAGAACTCAATGCCCTCGGGAGTGAACACATCCCAACCGAGACCGGTCAAACGCATGTCCCAGTGCCAGAAGATACCCTGATAACCGAGATTGTGCACCGTGAAGATTGTTTTGGTTCTGCGTAATGTTTCTGAACCGCGGTACCGTGTTTTCAGATAGAGCGGTACGAGTCCTGTCTGCCAGTCGTTACAGTGGATGATATCCGGGCGGTAGTCCAGGGCGCGGCAAAGCTCCAGGAGTGCCCGCGAAAAAAAAATGAACCGCTCCGCGTTGTCGGGATAATCGGTCCGCGCTGTCCGGTAGAGCTCGGGCCGATCGTAGTAGATGTCCTTCTTGATAAAATAGACGATGACATCCCCGCCCATCTTCCCCTCGAGAACATCGCAGCGCTCCTCCCACGTCCCGAGAGGGACCGAGAAGGTCGCGACGTGCTTGAGGTTCGATGCATGCGAGCCCACCTGCCGGTAGTACGGCATGACCACACGCACCTCATGGCCGAGCGAGGCGATTGCGGGGGGAAGGCTCCCGGCGACGTCCGCGAGCCCGCCGGTCTTTGCAAAGGGGGCCGCCTCGGATGCCGCGAACAGGATTTTCATACCTTGATTTCCCGCAGGAATTTAGCCGCCTCCTCGGGCGGTGTGGGATTGATGTAGAACCCCGAGCCCCATTCGAACCCTGCCACGTTCGTCAACTTGGGCATGAGTTCGATGTGCCAGTGGTAGTAATCGTTGCATTCATCCTTGAACGGCGAGGTGTGGATCACAAAGTTGTAAGGAGGGGTCGAGAGCGCGCGATCGATCCGTTGGAGTACATTTTGCAGGAGACCGGCGAGATCTTTAAAGTCCTCGTTTGAAGAGGAGGTATAACAGGAGAGGTGCGACTTGGGCAGGATCCAGGTCTCGAAGGGAAAACGCGGTGCGAAGGGCGCCAGGGCAATGAAGAGCGGTGTTTCGAGCACCACGCGCGCACCCGATCGTATCTCCTGACGTACGATATCGCAGAAGATGCAGCGCTCCTTGAGGTTATAGTGTCGTCGGCACGCGTCGATCTCTTCCTGCACATGGATCGGCACGATCGGAAGCGCGATGAGCTGTGAATGGGTGTGCTCGAGCGTTGCGCCGGCTGAGATCCCTTCGTTCTTGAAGATGAGGGCATATTGGAAGCGGGTGTCACGCTTCAGGTCTTCCATGCGGTCCCGGAAAGCCCACAGCACTTCTTCCATCGCCGGAAGCGGAAGGGTCGCGAGCGTGGCGTTATGGTCAGGGCTTTCGATGATAACCTCGTGCGCGCCGATGCCGTTCATCCTGTCGAAGATACCCTCGCCCTGCTTGCCCAGGTCACCCTCGATCTGGAGCGCGGGAAACTTGTTCGGCACGACGCGGAGCCGCCAGCCCGGCCCGTTGGGCGTGGTTGCCCCCGCGGCGCGATAGGCCAGGACCTCGTTCGGAGTGGTGCGTTCGTTGCCTGCACAGAAGGGGCAGAATCCGCCCCGTTTTTTGCCGCGCTGGTCCTGGAAATCCGCGGGTCGCTTGCCGCGCTCGGAAGAGATGATGACCCAGCGGCCGGTGATCGGATCTTTTCGTAATTCAGGCATATATGCTCCTCTGCGTGTTTTTTTAGGGCGGGTTTTTCTGTAACTACTCGGGTCCGGGGAATAAATCATGAAAAAGGAGGTAACGATGACGAAGCCCGTATCGTCACGCGGTCAATGGTAACGTAAAAGACGAATAACGTTGCCCAATACCGAAACGGGCATCGTACCCTTTGCCGGTGTCCCGAGTAATTATTTTTCTATTATAACCATCTTGTTCCTTGTTGTCAAAAGAACTCTTGATATGCTAAGATGACGTCCATGAGGAAGAAACTAGACAGGCTGTCGTACACGCTCGGCAGTATGCTGAAGGCCCGTGGTCTGGGGAGCCGACTGAGCGAGTACCGCGTTTTCGGCCTGTGGGATAAGTCCGTCGGTTCGGTCATTGCGCGCCACGCCCAGCCGCAGACCGTGCGGGGGAAAAAGCTCACGCTCGTCGTTGACAGCCCGGCCTGGATGCAGCAGCTTTCCCTGCTCAAACCCCAGATCGTGGAAAAAGTGAACAGGACCCTCGGGAAGGAAACGATCAAGGAGATCACGCTGAGACTCGGCGAGGTTGCGTCACGGGAACAACCTGCGGAGGAGCCTCCTGTCCGCACGGTTCTTGGCCGGGAGGAGCGGGAAAAGATCGAGGATTATGTTCGCGGGATAAGCGACCCCGCCATTAAAGAAGCCATCAGTCGTGTGATCGAAAAGGATTTTTTGAGCCGGAAGCGGGGCAGGTGATATCGTAATAAGTCAAGCCAGAGTAACCAACGTAAATATGTTGACCGGCGTTGAGTTTTTGGATATGGTTGATCTGTGAAGACACCGTTACAGATAAATGTTGATAAAAGGTTGATCGCAGAATTCTGCCTTAAATGGAGCATCAGAGAGTTTTCCATTTTTGGTTCAGCATTACGGGATGATTTTCGACCTGATAGCGATGTTGATGTTTTTGTAAGCTTTGCAGCGGACGCACAGTGGAGTCTATTCGACATTGTGCAGATGCAGGATGAACTCAAGGCCATCTTCGGCAGGGAAGTAGATTTGATTGAAAAAGAAGCGCTCCGAAATCCGTTCCGTCGTCGTGCGATTCTCTCCGGCAGAGAGGTGCTGTATGCAGCCTGATGAGCGCGATTATGCTTATCTCTGGGACATGTTGGATGCAGCTCAGATGTCTTTTTCACATTGACCCGCGTCGAGCCAATGTGCTATAGTATTTGTAAAGGTGAAACCATGAAACAGAACATCAAAAAAGCCAAACGGCATCTTACAAAACTGCGAGAATTGGTATCCAAGCGAAAGCATCCTCTATCTGAAGTGAAAGAGGAAAAGGTCTTGGAAACCCTTCGCAAAACCAGAGAAGAACTTTGGGACAAAAAATTTGCTGCTCGTACTTGACTCCAACGAATTCATCTTCGGCTTCGGGGTCGCCCGAAAGCCCTCCTGCGAAGCGCTTCTTGACTCAATAACCGAAGCACCTGCGAATACCATCCGCATCCCCCGCCTCATCGTCGAGGAAGTCGGACGCCACCTGACCCCCGAGGAATTCAGAGAATTCATCGATTTCATCATGAGCCTCACCGTCATTGACGAAGATTTCGTCGTCCCCTTTGAATTGGGCTCTAAGTACGAAGCAGAAGGACTCAAGTCTGCCGATGCGTTCATCGCGGCCTACGTCGAGTGGACGGGCGCCGATGCGCTGGTTACGGAAAATCGGCATTTCCTCCGGCAACGCGACAACCTGCCGTTCAGGGTCCTGAATGCGGCGGACTGCATAAAGATCATGAAAGCTTCCCGGTAGCTTCTGCAAAAAAACGTTCCGCTGCCTTTTCATTTTGTACGACATCAACATTCAACAGGCTGTTGAAAAAGTCAAAAAACACCGAAATTGTCTTTCTGAGCGCAGCGAAGAATCTCGCCTTTCCAAATACTTGAGATCCTTCACTTCGTTCAGGATGACACATCACAAGGGTTTTTCAACAGCCTGTCAAGACGCGACCCTGATATGGTTGACAGTTGTCAAGGAAAAAACAGTTTCCCCGCCCCTCCGTACAAAAGGGATGATATCAGTTATTGCTCCAGGGCATAACCAGAGACGGGACCTATCGGCGACGA
>JALNZF010000044.1 GCA_023229435.1 Nitrospirota bacterium | reverse complement strand
GTGCACTCTCCCTTAAAGCTGTCTGAACACTACTTTTAGCTGATTTTCTGGGGGGAGGCAAGCTTTTTCGATGTAACTGATTGAGATGTACAAGAAATTAGAAAATTAAAAGCAGAGATTTTGACATTACAAACAAAACCATGAAGGGGAATAGTATGGAATAGCTGATGCAAGTAATGATCATTGTCGTATAATGTATAGACATAACAACGCTTCTATGGTATCATCATGTCTATTAACATCTGTTAATGAAGTTTAACAACTGGCTATGAAAACACTTTTGACCGATAAATCATTATACGAAATGCAGGCCGAGATCTGCAAGACCCTGACCAACCCCAAAAGGATCGAGATCCTGAACACCCTTGGGACCGGGGAAAAGACGGTCACCGAACTCGTGGTTGCCATCGGTGCTTCAAAAGCGAATGTCTCGCAGCATCTCGCGGTAATGCGGCATAAAGGAATCCTGACCTCACGTCGGGTAGGAGTCAATATATACTACCGTGTGTCGAACCCTAAGGTCATTGAGGCATGCACCTTGATGAAAGAGGTGTTGTTTGAACAACACTCGGCCAGGAAAAAGGCAGTAACAGGGGAATAATGTCTTGGCATCCTCGTCATAACCTCCTTATCGTCTCTCATTTCAACTTGGTCAATCAGCGACTCAAGTCCCTGGTGAAGAAAACGTAGCAATCGAAGCAATGTTCGACATGAACAAGATTCTGTGAAGTGCAAATGCTCACCCTCTCCCTCTTTCATCCCTCTTCGTCTCCATGGACTTATTATCGACAATACCAGCAATGCGGATGAGAGCACTCTTCGCGTAAATTCATACATTGGATGCAAAAAACCCCGAAGATGGGGACCTTCGGGGTTTCACTCAGTGTATGGAATTGTCCGCGCGTACGCAGTGTATAACACGTATAATAGTTGTTAGGACGCTTTCAGAACATTTGAGGCCTGAGGGCCTTTATCCCCCAGAATAATTTCGAACTCGACAGGCTGCCCCTCGGACAGCGTCTTGTAACCCTCTCCCTGGATCGCCGAGTAATGCACGAACACATCGCGTCCGCCTCCATCCGGTTCGATAAAGCCATACCCTTTCGATTCATTGAACCACTTCACTTTCCCTGTTGACATATTGATTGCACCCTCCTTGTTTGTTTCCGTTGTTGAAAACCTTGGCATTATTATACAAACAATGAGACACGGTTTACGTACAAAGGGAAAGAGCTTTAACCGACCCCCCACGCTCTTTCCCCCGGCCAACCAAGGATCTGTGTAGATGAAAAACAATGGGCATGAATGTTCGCGACACAACCTCTTAATTCATGTATCTCATCGGGTTCACCGGCAGTCCGTTCAATCGCACTTCGTAATGAAGGTGCGGACCCGTACTCGAACCTGAATCGCCCAGGTAGGCGATCACGTCGCCGCGCTTAACCCGCTGACCTGCTTTGACGTTCAGCCGCGAATTGTGGGCAAAAATCGTTTTAATGCCGTATCCATGGCTGATCTCAGCCATGTTGCCGTACCCGGTGCTGAAACCCGCCTTGATCACCACGCCATCTGCCGGCGCCATGACCGGCGTCCCGGTCTGGGCCGCGATATCGATGCCTTCATGGAACTTCAGGATTCCGCTGAACGGCGAGGTCCGGTTCCCGAAGGGTGAGGTAACCCATCCACGGACCGGCCATACCGAAGGTGTTGAAGCATACAGGGACCGTTTGTCCTCAAAATACTCAATCAGCAACTGAAGACTAGCCTCTTGCCGTGATGCGGCGCCCTTCAGCTGGCTCAACTCCTGGTGCATCTCTTTCAGTGCTTCTGCCTGTTTTTTCTCACCCAGGGTGGCAAGGTTCTGAAGGCCGAGTTCGTCAGGTCCGCCAATGCCGAGCACTTGCTGAGCCTTGTCCCGGGGACCGAGGCTCACGACACGCCGCAGTCTGGTATCAAGGTCACGAAGCAGGAACATCTGGCGTTTATAATCCAGCAGGTTTAGTGCAAAACTCTGTACCTGCGCCTTCTGCTGCATCAGTTCTTCGCGCACTGATTGCAATTCCCAGACCTTGTCTTTTACATCGTTATATTCGTATACCAGATAAAGGGAAAGGACAAGCACCGCCACAAAAGAAAGGAAAACTGACTTGAGAGCGGACTTGGAAATACTCAGTGTTCGAACCCGTGAATTCGGACCGGGCAGGAACATAATGGTAAAATACTCTTTTTTCAGCATCTTTCTTGAATTTCTTACCCTCATCAACCCTCCGGGAACCGGCATAAATACCTAGTAAATCTTACACAAGTAGAGCGTAATTGTCAAGCATTTATTCGTTTATTTGCTCAGTAATACTAGTAGAATAACAATAGGTTACGCGTTATTTCCCCATGTCGACCACGCATCACGTATTCGAGACTTGCACACGCCTGCGACACCGCGAGCGAATCGGGCAAGCGTTGCAGAGGGGCCTCACTTTTTTGCAATGCTCTTTTCCGATTCGGACGATCAGGGCATGATATTCGTTATAAAACCGGGTGTCGCGAGACAGGTTTTCCATGAAAAAATCCTGTATCGCGCGGTAATCGGCATTACCCGAAATCAATCCCTGCCTGCTGAATATCCGCTTGGTATAAGCGTCAACCACAAAGAACGGCTTTTCTCCCGCATACAGCAGGATCGAATCGGCTGTTTCCGGACCAATGCCGTTCACTTCGAGCAACTGTTGACGCAACCATGCGGGATCAGCTGCGAACATTGTTGAAAGACTTCCGGAGTACTGGGAGTGGATAAACAAGAGCAGGTGCCGGAGACGCTTCGTTTTGATGTTGAAATAACCGCTTGGCCGTATGAGTAAAGCCAGTTTTTCCGGTGCTATATTGATCATGCGTGAGAACGTCAGTACCCGTTCATGCTTGAGGTTGGCAATGGCCTTTTCTACATTCGCCCATGCAGTGTTCTGAGTCAACACCGCGCCCACCAGCACCTCAAAGGGGGTATCGCCGGGCCACCAGTGCTGGGGTCCATAAGCCTCGAGGAGCAACCGATAGATAGACTTTAATCGTTTCCCGATCTCTTTATCAGACATCCTAAGCCTGAACCAGGAAAAACCAGGTCAAAATCCTTGACACGGATAAAAGCGGTGGAATCATTGCTTCGTAGCATCCTTCACCCAGTCCAGGTATTCTCGCGAACCCGCGACAATGGGGAGCGCGATCACCTCCGGAACGGTATAGGAGTGAAGCGATTTCACCCGCGCAACAAGCTGCTCCATGAGCGGCAGCCTGCTCTTGCAAATGAGCAGGGTCTCCCGCTCATCCCGCGTCTTGCCTTCCCAGAAGAACAGGGAGCGCACCTCCGGCACGATATTCACGCAGGCGGCAAGATGCCCATCCACCAGCGCGGTCCCGATCTTGGCGGCCTCATCCGTGGTCGATGTCGTAATCAGGACAATGATCTCGTCTCCCACGCCATCACCCTCCCGGTCCCTCATTTCAATCCCCTGCTGCCAAGGCCTTTCAAGTCTACCATCGCGGTATAGCGGTATTCACCCGGCATGGCAGTATATGTCATGCTTAATCCCCAGCATTGTGACGCGTAGTGCAAAAGGTATTCCTCCTGCATGGTCTTCTTGTTCTGGATATCGCGCGCCACCTGCGCGTGCAGGTTCCACTTGCTGAACTTCAGCCCTCCCCCGCTGATCAGGTATTCCGCCCCTCCCTGTATAAAAGAGTGCGTGAGGTTCAGCGACACCACACCCTTGGCAAAACCCACGCTTTCGGAATGAGAAGATACGACATGGTCATAGGCATTGTAACTACCGGTCGCCGACATGCTGAACATTTTTGGCGTCCTCAGGTAAAGTTCTCCGAGCACCTCTGAGCCCGGATGGGCAACACTCTCCGGCTCCCGCGCTATGTTAAAGTCATAGGACCGGGAGAGCCTGAAAACCATCACGTCAAAGGTCGTATAATTCGGGGTATCCTTCGTTTCTTTGTAGTGTGCGGTGACCCGATTGATCAGTGCGATACTCACACGGTTTTGCTCAGGCGCGGAGTCCACAGAATCGAACTGAGGTATGTTTCCCTGCTCCACATGGGGTACATAGTTATAGGATATCGTCGGTTCCAGTGAATGCCTCACTTTTCCGATCCCGGCATCGCCATCAATTCCATACACCCGGGAAATGCGGGCATTTACATCAGTCCCCGCATAAAAATATTTTCGCTCAGTCGGTTCGACCGTGGTGGCGCTTCGATCATAAAACGTGGCCCGCACGCCGGCGTTCGGCGTAATGCTCAGGCCTTTGCTGCCGAACGTGGCGATCAACCGCGGGTTGAAGTCCACGCGCCGCGCGCCGTCCTCTTCCTGCCTCGTAAAATTCGCCGCGGACCCCTCAAAGCTCAGGTGAAGGGGGCCGGCAAGCGTTTCATCGTAGATCGTATAGCGCAGTTCGGGCAGTTTCTGCACCGTCTTTTCGTTGGTCCGGGTGAGATCGATCGAATACTGTCCCATCAGATAGAGCGAAGCGGTGTTCCAGCGCTCCACATAGAAAGCGTTCGAATCGAGATACGGTTTAGACCTGTTCTCAAGCTTCTTGTCGAGGTCGTAAAAGTAGTGCTCATCGCTCACCAGGTTTATATCCACACGGCCGGAGAGGTCTTCGGCAAATTCTTCCTGGTGCTGGAACTGAAAATTCCATCGCGATTCGCCGGTATGGTACTGGTCGAAGAACTTGTAATACGCCTGGCCCATGGACTCCCGGGAATTCATATAGCGGTATTCAACAGCGGTCCCATGCCCGACCCGCGCCCGGTAATCAGAATAGATGGTCATGTCTTTGTAATCCGAGATGGCCCAGAAGAACGCGTTGTCCGTGAAAACACCGTCGCGGCTGCTGTATCCGACATCCGCCGGCAGCAGGAAGCCGGTCTGCCTGCGCACGGGAAAGAGAAAGTAGGGCGTATAAAGCACCGGCACGCCAGCCACATTGAATGACAAACTTCTGCCGGTAGCATACCGTTCCATGTCGATGTTCAGCACGTCCGCCTTCAGGAACCATTCTTCCTCGTCGCAGGTGGTGATCGTTCCCTGCTCAACATGGTAAACGGTCTCAGAGCGCCGCTCGATCACGTTTCCCTTCACATGGAGATTTTCCTTCTTGATAAAGATATCGCCGTTCGAGATAAGGCCGCCCCGGGTATTGATATTGATCTGCATTTTCTCGGCATGCATGACATCGCCCTTGTCCTGCAGGAAAACCTTTCCCTCGGCCACGGCCTCGCCGGTCTTGTTGTCCAGCACGACCTTGTCCGCCTCCAGCCGCAGTCCCTCCTGCTCAATCTTCACATGCCCGACCGCAATATACCGGTCATTGGTCCTGTCATAATCAAGCGTGTCCGCCGTCACGGTAACAGGGATTTTATTCGGAAGCACCTCGCTCCAGGCGTGTCGGGACGGTCCCGTCAGCATCGCGATGAATAGGACCACAACAGCTATGAACACGATGCGACCCATCATCCCCGGATACTCTTCAGTTCTTCATCCCGCATTCCACACTCCACACTCCGCATTCCGCATTGTTGCACCTCATCCCTTCAGCCCCGTAAGCGCCCCGGACAGGTCCGCTTCCGGGTGGAACACCGCCCGCGCATCGCCTACCACATAGAGTGAACCGGTGATAAGCACAAGATCATCCGAAGATGCTTTATCCCCGGCCAATGCGATGGCCTCACCGACCGTTTCCGCGGTCTCAACGGAGCCATGCAGCTTCCGTATTGCCGATGCAAGCGCCCGGACCTCCATTGCCCGTGAATACTGTGGCTTCGTCACTACCACGTGATCGGCAAGAGGAGCCAGCGCGGCTATGATCCCCTGCCAATCCTTGTCTTGAAGAATGCCGATGATGAGGACGGTCCGCCGGTACGCGTGTTTCATTTCCCGGACCGTCGCCGCGAGCTTCCGGGCCGACGCCGGGTTGTGCGCCCCATCAAGGTAGATATCGGGCTTGCGCGCCACAAGCTCCAAACGCCCTTCCCAGCGGGCCTGCTCAAGACCGCGTCGCACAGCGGCCTCGTCCACGATGATCCCGGTGTTGCGCAGACACTCGATTGTCGCCAGGGCAAGACAGGCATTGTCCACCTGATACCCGCCGAGCATGTTGATCCGTATCTTTTCGTAAGAGGTCTCGATCCCCCGATAATCAAAAACCTGCGCCAACGGTGATGCGACCGGGACCTGCATAAAATCTTTAGACAACCGGTAGACCCCGGCCGTGCGGGCCGCGGCTTCCTGCTCGATGACCGTGATGACCTCCTGCTGCATCGCTCCCGTCACCACCGGGACCCCCTGCTTGATGACGCCCGCCTTTTCTCCGGCGATCTGCGTGAGCATGGTCCCCAGGAACTCAGTATGTTCAAGCTCAATGTTGGTGATCACCGAAACGAGCGGGGTGATCACGTTCGTGGAATCCAGCCTGCCGCCCATCCCGACCTCGATCACGGCAATGTCCACGCCTTCTTCCGCGAAGTAGGTGAACGCCAGAGCGGTCGCAACCTCGAAAAACGTGGGATTGAGCGAGGCCTTCCGTGAGGCGTCCCGTACGCGGCCCGCAAGCTCCACGACCTTTGCCTCGGTGATCAGGACATTGTTGATCCTGATCCGCTCAGCAAAACTGACCAGGTGCGGAGAAGTATAGAGCCCGACGCGATATCCCCCAGCCTGCAGCATGCTTGCAATAAACGAAGACGTCGACCCTTTCCCATTCGTGCCCGCGACATGCACGGACCGGAACTTCCGGTGCGGGTCTCCCATGAGCGACATCAGCGCAAAGCTGTTGGACAGCGCAAGCTTGATCCCGTGCTTCTGGAGCGCATAGAGATAGTCAATGGTTTCCCGGTATGCTCTGTCAAGGGACATCGTCGTATGAGATCCGTTTCTCCGTCAGCGATCAGGTCCGCTGCGCCTCGGGGATGCCGGTTTCCCGCCACCCTACCGCGCGGCTGAGGCTGCGGGAGCGGTCACCAGCGGAGAAGGGGCCGCGGTCGAGGCAGATGTGTGCGTTTGAGTGCTCTGTACCGCATGCGGCCCCGTTATTGGTTTTTCAATGGTTTTGGGAACCGCTTTCAGCGTCAACACGAACGGGACCTGTTGGTCGGCGGGGAATGATTTAAAGCGCTTGCGATCATAGCGCACCTTTGCCACTTCACCGATCCGGTCGAAGAACGTAAGAAGTTCCAGCGCGGTCAGCGTGCCGGACAGCCGCCGTTCAGTGTCGCTGAACTTCAACTTCCGAAGCTCCCCATGCCCGCTCATAACCTCATTAATCCGCTGCATTGAGATGGTCTCATTACTCGGCGTAATACTCACCGCGAGCGGTTCCACGGCCGCAGTGGAGACAGGTTGCGTCACAGGCCTTTGCACGCTGGCCACCGGCTTCGTCACCACCAATGCCTCTCTTATCGGCTCTGCCGCTGGAATTGAGGTGGTGGTTGCCGGCGCGGTCTTCACGATGTTCTCAATTTCAATATCCAGCTGACGCGGCTGCATGGCATAATAAGTGACTCCCGCCGCAACAAGGACGATCCCCGCGAGCCATAACGGCCGATACAGGAGCTTCTTGAATTTTGTAAGCGCGGAAACGCCTTCCTTCACCCGGTGCGCGACACCCTCGGGCGAGTCGATGTATTTCAGGAGCTGACGGGTTTCCTCCATGCTCTTGAGCGCTTCGAACTCGGATCTGCAAACCACACAGGCTTGCAGATGCCGGTCGATCCTGACCCGCGTGGTCCGAAACACATGTCCGCGCAGATAAGCAGGGAGCGCTTTTCTTGTCCGTTCACATTCTTTATTCATCGCGTTCACCTTATCGGACTTCCATCCGTTTCCCCCTGTACGGCATCATGGCCGGGCTGCCGCGGTGCAGCATATTGTTTCTCCGCAAAACGTGGCATGGTTGCATAGCTGTTTGAACCCTTTTCTCGTTCGAAGGTTGCATTCGTCTTAAAGACGTTCACCGATACGGACATCACAGCCGTTTCATGCTATCGATTGATCTGGTTGCGGTCGAAAGCTGCGCTACACTCCTCCCACCTTCACCTGCTCCGCGTGAAGCAGCGAATCGCCGAGAAACCGTTTGCCGATCATCTCGAAGCGCACCGGCGTGTCGGTCACATAAAATTTCCGGATCCCCTCGCCTTTTCCGCTCCCCCGCCATTTAAGTTTCTCAAGCACATCGGCCACTTCCTTGGCCGTTTCGGTCGCCGAGTCGATCAGCGTTATCCCGGGACCGACAGCCTTGCTGATCACCGCTTTGAGCAGCGGATAATGCGTGCAGCCCAACACCAGCATGTCAATGCCTGTTTTTCGGAACGGAGCAAGATATTTTTCAGCAACCAGCTCCGCCACGTCGTTGTCCGTCCATCCCTCTTCAGCCAGCGGCACGAAGAGCGGACAGGCAAGACTCGTTACCTTGACATCGGGCGCGAGCCGCTTGATGGCCTTCTCATAGGCGCCGCTGTTGATCGTGGCCTCGGTGCCGATGACGCCCACCTTGCGGGTCTTCGTGGCCGCGACCGCGGCACGGGCTCCGGGTTCGAGCACACCGATGACGGGAAGCGGAAACTCCTTCTTCACCGCATCGAGACTGACCGCCGTCGCCGTGTTGCAGGCAACGACAAGCATCTTAATCTCCTGGGACAGAAGAAAGTTCGTGTTCTCGAAGCTGTAGCGCGTCACCGTCTCAGCCGAGCGGATGCCGTAGGGGACCCGGGCCGTATCGCCGAGGTAAATGATGTTCTCGTCCGGAAGCTTTGCCACGATCTCCTTGAGAACCGTGAGACCGCCGATACCGGAATCGAATATGCCGATCGCTTTTTGCATGATGAATTCGTTGTCTCGCAAAGACGCAACACGCGCAACGTTTAAGGATCTAACCCGGACAAGCCGGAACTAAAAGGGCGTCTCTCGCAGAGCACGCAAAGGACGCAGAGTTTAATCAAAATCTTTCAGTCTTGGTTTTACCCGGAATATTTTAAGCTTTTCTCTGCGAACTCTGCGCCTCTGCGAGAGATAATGCCGTTTACTGTTTCACCAAATCCATCCGTTTCGCGAACGTCCTCGACAGATCAATATGCCCCGCCAGGGTCTGCGCTTCCGTGCCGTCGAGCAGCAGCCTGACCTGTTTGATCTCCTCGAAATTCTGCAGAAGCGTGTTCACCAGCGCGTAGATCGCCAGCTGTTCCTCCCACGCCGACGCGCGCACGTCCTTTCGCGCGCCCGGCGTGAGGTCGACATAGGCCGTGCCGGAACCGTCAAGATACAGCTCCCGCAGTCTGATGTCCCGCAGCACCGGCTCCAGCGCGACCCGCTGGTCAGCGAACAGGGCTTCAAGCGCCGCCCGCGCCAGCGACTGTGTATCGGGCTGACGCTTCACCACCGTTGATTCCGTCGCAAGCATCCCCTCATGGGGGTAATAGAGCGTGATCGAAAGCGGCTCATCGCGCAGCAACTGCTGCGCGAGCTGCCGGTCCTGCTCCGCCGGGATCGGGGCCGTATTGGAAGAGCCCATCCACAGCCAGAGCAACCCTCCCCCTGACGCGACAAGGACGGCGATGATGACCGCCACGCCGAATAGCAGCCGGCTGCTCTGCATGCCCCGGTCAGTTCTCTCTGACATACCGTTCGATCCCTTTCACGATCGCCGCGGCCGCCTGCGCCCGGTCCGTATCCATGCCTGTCTCGATCATGACCGCTGCCGCGTCCACGGCCTTGAGCAGCGCCAGCGGTGCCTGCACAGGCTCGGCGCTGTCCTGTCCAACAAGCTGCCGCGCAAGCTCCCGGCCGAGGACCCCGCTTTCCCGCGCATGTGCCGCCTGCTGTCTGCCCCAGAGCAACTCCTTCTGTTCGCTCCCGGCCTCGTAGCCGAGGAAATCACCGCTCACGGGCCGGACCGTCTGCGGTTCCGGCTCATCAAGCAGGTCCTGGATAAAGACCCGCGAACCAGTACCCGTCGAGGAGTGGATGCTCACAAAAAGCAGCGCACCGGCGGCGTTCGAAGCCGCGGCCCGTTCGTCAAGGGTGAGCGCCTGGTCCTTTTCCCGGGTCAGGACCACCTTCAGGTGCGGATCCTTCTGCAGCGAATTCCTGATCGCAAGAGCGAGGTCCAGCGCGAGCGTTTTCTCCACTCCCTGCGACGCAACACTGCCCGTGTCTTTGCCTCCATGACCGGGATCAAGCACGATCACCGTCTGCTTTTTCGTCGGCAACGCAGGGACCGGGACCGGTGCCGCCGCTCCCTTCGCGATGTCGATCACGATCCGGTCGGGCCCGCGAAGCACGAAGTCCTTGACCGCTCCGGCCGTTCCATCAAGGCGGACGCCAACCACGGTCCTCCCCGCCTCTACCCGCAGCTCCAGGCCGAGCACCACGCTGTCACGGACCATCGGCAGCGGTGTTTTGAGCAGGAACGGGCCGTCATAGGAACTCAGCGTTACACTGCGCCCATCGGTCGAGCGTATCAGAACATAGGGCGCCGCGGCCTCTATTTCAAAAACGAGCCGGGTGAACGTAGCATAGGAAGCGTGCCTCACGCTGTTGACGGTCAGTCCATTTCCAACGGCGCCTGCGTTGACCGGCAGTGAAAGAGAACAGAGAACCATGAGTGCAAAAAGTGTGCGCATACCGCTTGCAATACTAACATAACAAATGGATTTGCGCAAGAAAAAGGCGGGTAAACCGGGATCGTACAACTTGAATTTGCATTCTTCCGGTCTCCGTGTTACTCTGTTTTTCGATGAATGCCTTGAAGATCTTCGGGGAAACGGGAATGATCGCGCGGGCCATGCAAAAGGCCTTCGAGCACCGTCCCCAGCAAAGTGAAATGGCCGTTGCCGTGGAGCAGGCGCTCGAGAATAAAACGCATCTGATCGTCGAAGCCGGCACGGGCGTGGGCAAGAGCCTGGCCTACCTGGTGCCCCTGGTCCTCCGGGCGCGCGGGGAGAACCAGCGTGCCGTGGTGGCGACGTATACCAAAGCGCTCCAGCAGCAGCTCGTGGACAAGGACCTGCCGTTCCTGAGGTCCGTGCTCGGTGATTTCCGCTACGCGCTCTGCGTGGGCGGCGAGAATTACCTCTGCCTTCGCAGATTTGACCACCTCCGCATCGGCAACCTGTATGAGCAGAACGAGATCGAGCCCCTGAACCGTCTCTTTGCCTGGTCCACCATGACGCGCACCGGGCTCCGGAGCGAGCTCGACATCGAGCCTCCACCGGGACTCTGGGGCAAGGCATGCAGGCAGGCGGACCTCTGCTTCGGCAAGGACTGTTCGTTCTATAAAGAGTGCTACTATCTGAAGGCAAAGGCGATCGAGCAGCAGGCGCATATCCTCGTAGCGAACCATCACCTCTACTTTGCCGACCTGGCAACGGGCGGCAATGTGCTGCCCCTGCACAAGGTCGTTGTCTTCGACGAAGCGCACCAGATCGAGGACGTGGCGACGGACTATCTCGGGGTCGAGGTCACGAACTTCTCGATCCGCTACCTCCTGGACACGCTCCTGAGCCAGCGCACGCGCAGGGGCCTGCTCACGCGCCTCACCATACAGGACCCGGATACGCACGTCGCGCACGGCATGGTTGACGGCCTCCGCGTCATATCGGACAACTTCTTTTTGAACCTCCAGCCTCTGCTCATCAAAGAACCCGCGCTCAGGATCAGGCGGAAGAACATCGTGCCCGATATCCTGAGCGAACCGCTCATGGAGCTCCGGGACGCGCTTCTCGAACTCAAGGCCGGGACCCAGGAGGAGGAACTCGAGATCAAGGCCCTGGCCAACCGGGCGCAGTCCTTTGCAACCGCGGTACGGGTAAACCTCCAGCAGAGCGCCGATGGCTTCGTGTACTGGGCCGAGCGCGAGAACACACGGTATCGGCTCGTTGCCTCTCCCATCGACGTTGCTGAAACACTGCGGGAAAACCTTTTTGGAAAAACGGACACGGTCGTGCTCACCTCGGCCACGCTCTCCGCCGCGGGCGCCTTCACCTATATCAAGAACCGGCTCGGTCTGGATGCGCCGATGGAATTGCTTCTCGACTCGCCCTTTGACTTCGAGAACCAGGCACTGCTTTACATCGCCTCCGGCCTTGAAGATCAGCAAGCGAGAGGATATCAGGAAAAATTCGACGCCGAACTCCGCGCCGTTCTCTCCGTGACGCGGGGAAGAACGCTCGTGCTGTTTACCAGCTACGGCCAGCTCAGGAAGAGCGCGGAGACGCTTCGGCGGGAACTGCCCGAGCTCGGGTTCCTGTGCCAGGGAGAGATGCCGCCCTACCGGCTGATCGAGCAGTTCAAAACCATGCCGACCGCGGTGCTCATGGGCACGGCCTCCTTCTGGCAGGGCATCGACATCCCCGGCGACGCGCTTCAGTGCGTCGTGATCGCGAAGCTGCCGTTCGCCGTGCCCGACGAACCCATTATTGAAGCACGCCTGGAGCGGCTTAAAAATCCCTTCTTCGAATATCAGGTCCCGCAGGCGGCGCTGCTCTTCCGCCAGGGCTTCGGCAGGCTCATCCGCACCAAGACCGATCGTGGGGCCGTGGCCGTGCTTGACTCGCGCATCATGACCAAAGGCTACGGCAAGTGGTTCCTGAGATCGGTCCCGAAGTGCCGGATCACCGATGATCGGGAGGAGTTCGCGAAGTTTTTTGCGGGATTAAAGAAAATAGAGTAATATAATGAAGCCTGTCTTTTGCGGCGTCGCCAAGTTCGAGCCGACAAGTCGGTTCAACTCATTATCAATAATTTGACCGTTATGAACGACCAACAACAGAAAGATCCCCTTCACGGTGTCACGCTGGAAATGATGCTGAACCAGCTGGTGGAACATCATGGGTGGAAAAAATTGGGGCAGATCATCAATATCAGATGCTTTAATAATGACCCGAGTATCAAGTCCAGCCTGCAGTTCCTGAGAAGGACCCCTTGGGCGAGAACAAAGGTCGAAGAGCTGTACTTGAAGTTCAGAATAAATGCTCTGAAAAAGCCGAAACGCAGTGCGTAGTGCGTTGGTCGGATAGAGCCCCTGCCTGAAGCATGCCGGGGCAGGCTGTGCGAAACCCGACGCAAAGGAGAATTGCGCCATGCCAATCTATAAAGTAAAATTAACAAGCAAACACGAAATCGCTGCCGGAACAATGGCGTTTCATTTTGAAAAGCCGGAGGGATTTGCCTACAAAGCCGGCCAATTCGCCAGCTGGACACTGATCAACCCCGCTGAAACTGACGCCGAGGGCAACGTACGAGCATTTACACTGGCGAGCGCGCCGTACGAAGATTTTCTTATGTTTGCGACCCGGATGCGCGATACCGCATTCAAGCGGGTGTTAAAAACAATGGAGCCTGGCACGGAACTCACCTTGGACGCTCCTTACGGCTTGTTCACGCTCCACAACAATGCGAGCATTCCCGCCGTATTCCTCACGGGTGGCATTGGAGTTACCCCGATCAGAAGTATCGTTCTTCAAGCCGCTCACGACAAGCTTCCCCACAAGATTTTCCTGTTTTATGCCAATAACAGGCCGGAAGATGCGGCGTTTTTGGACGAGCTGATGGAAATTCAGCAGGAAAATCCGAATTACACCTTTATCGGCACGATGGCGCAGATGGAAAAGTCAAGCCGCGCGTGGCATGGAGAGAACGGATTCATCACCCAAGCCATGCTCCTGAAATCCATTGGCGACCTGACGCTCCCCATGTACTACGTCGCCGGCCCACGGGCAATGGTGCATGCGATGAGTGAATTACTGAAGGAAGCGGGAGTCAGCGACATCAACATCCGCACGGAGGAGTTCTCGGGCTAAGAGACCATTCGGGTCACCCATGGAAAGGGCACCGTCAAGCAGAAAAGTGCGTCGGGCAAAGTACCTGCTCCAGGCATGCTGGGGCAGGCTATTCGCAACCCGGCAAGCGGCGTAAGAACTCTTCGACTACAAGAGAAGATTTCATGATCACCATACGAATTGAAAACCAGGAAGATGTTTTGCAGGTGCGTACATGCACCGAAAAAGACTTGTCTAAAGACTCTCCGAAAATCTTTCCCAAGACCTCTCACACATATGGATTTCCAAACTCATAGTAATTTCATCAACACTGTTATGAAACGTTCATGCCGACAAGACGGCACAACGGATGATATAAATGGGATTATCACATGAGACCGGTACGCGCGCTTTTCTCTGCTCATGTATCCAGAACATTCCGCACCATTCGCAGGAGTTCGGCAGGGGCAACGGGTTTTGAAATAAAATTCAGGTCTTTTTCGAGGATCCCTTTTTTGTGAATGATGTTTGCCGTATAGCCGCTCATGAACAGCGCTTTAATCGCAGGATGGGTCCTGCGTATTTCCTCGTATACCGCCTTGCCGTCTTTCTTCGGCATTATCACGTCAAGGAGAAGGAGACGGATGCTGCTTTCATTCTCCTTGAACTTGTTCAGCGCTTCCTCGCCGTCCTCTGCTTCGATGACCGTATAACCGGCCTCCTCAAGCACGTTTTTCGTGAGTTTTCTGACATCTGCATCGTCTTCCGACAGCAGGATGGACTCCACTCCGCCCATCATACTCGTGTGTGCCATTAAACTTGTTTCTTCATCAGCCTCTGCTTTTATCAGCGGCAGATATATTTTGAATGTCGTTCCTCTCCCGGATTCACTATAGACATTGATATAGCCCTTATGCTGCTTTATCATCCCATATACCATTGAGAGACCGAGGCCCGTGCCTTTCCCCACCTCTTTGGTCGTGAAAAAAGGTTCAAAGATCTTTTTCCGGGTCTCTTCATCCATGCCGATACCCGTATCGGTCACGGAAATGACAGCGTATACACCAGGTTCTCCATAGGCGTGGGTCTTTTGATATTCCTTATCCAGTTGCAGAATTTCGGTCTCAATGGTCAGCAGACCCCCGTCAGGCATGGCATCCCGCGCGTTGGCCGCGAGGTTCATCAAAACCTGCTCCATCTGACCGGCATCCACCATTACGATTAAATCGTTATCGCTCAGTTCAGTCTTGAGGTCAATGTCCTCGCCGATTATTCTCGCCAGGAGTCCTTCAACTCTTGTTATTATACTGTTTACATTGACGGGCTTCGGGTTCAGTATCTGCTTTCTGCTGAAGGAAAGGAGGCTCTTCGTCAGATTAGCGGCCCTCTCCGATGAGGCAAGGATCTGTTCGGCATTGAGTCTCAACGGGTCGTCATCCCGCATCTTCATCCGCAGAATACTTCCATACCCGATTATCGCCGTCAGGATATTATTGAAATCATGGGCGATGCCTCCCGCAAGCTGGCCCACCGCCTCCATCTTTTGCGCATGGCGGAGTTGTTCTTCGAGCTTTTTCTGGTCGGTAACGTCGGCCAGGAGCGCCATAATACCGCTGACGTTTCCCTTCGAGTCATAGAGCGGCGCCGCCGAGATCCTGACCTCGATGGGCGAGCCGTCCTTCCTTTGCCGGCGCACCTCCAACTCGGAGAGCAGTTCGCCCTGAAGCACCCGCTCGCACAATCCCTGGAACTCAGCCTGTTTGTCGTCAGGAACGATGGGCAGGGAACGCCCAATCGCTTCGTACGCGCTCCAACCGAAAATGCGCTCGGCTGCCTTACTCCACGCCGTCACGTTCGCGGACGGATCGAGGGCAATAATGGCGAGGGGTGAGGACTGGATGATCGCCTGGAGGGATTCGCCGGTCTCCCGCAGCGCCTCTTCCATCCGTTTGCGTTCTGTAATATCGTGGAGGACCATGACCGTGCCGAGGTAGTCCGCGTTCCGTTTGATCGGCGAAATCGTGATCTCGAATTGTCTGTCCCGGTGGACGGTCTCTCCGGCAAAGAACGCCAGCTTTCCCTCCTTGATCGCCTGGATTTTATCGTCAAACTGTTCTATGTTGCACCGGTAACAGTGCAGGAGCTGATCGCCCAGAAATTCCACGCTCGTTATCCCGAATATGTTCTCGGCCGCGGGATTGAGCAGCGCCACGTTGTCGAGCGCATCCGCGAAGACGACCCCCTCTTTCATGCCCCGGATGAGCGCTTCGAGGCGGGACTTCTCCGCGTGGACAGATCTCTGCGACTCCTTCGCGAGCAGATAGGCGAGGGAAAAGGCAAACAGTCCGATCACGAGGCTCAAGACGATGATGCGGTCCTTTAATGCTTCAACCGGGGCGAATGCCTCTTCCGTGCCGATCTCGGCGAGCAGCGTCCAGCCCAGTGCGGGGATGCACATGGAAGCGCCGAGCACCTCCTTGCCGAGATTGTTTTTATACAGAGCGGTCATCTCCCGGCCGGCGGCGCATTCGAGCACCGGGACCGTTTCAACCTTTTGCTGCATGAGTTCACCACCGTCTCGTGAGGGCGTAATGAGAAGCTTGTTTCTGTTTACGAGATAAATGTCGAGCGTTTTTCTCCTGCCGGGCAAACTCGTAAGCGCGCCCTT
>JALNZF010000043.1 GCA_023229435.1 Nitrospirota bacterium | reverse complement strand
AAATGATAGAATGTTTCATGACCTGCCTCCTTGGTGTGGCTCTGTATTTGGGAACTGGGTTCCCAAGTATAACCCACGTTGCAAGGGGCAGGTCACTTGATTTTCAACTGTCAACCATTATGTCTATCCATCTTATGACACAACTGTAAAAAGCATTGTTTACGGGCGCTCTTTGATATATAATTAATACACCTTGGATAGAAAGGAGCGAAAGAATGAATACTCGTATTGTATCCGACCCTAACATCTGCGGGGGCGAACCGTGTGTAAAAGGGACCCGCATCCCTGTCCATATCATTCTCAGCCATCTTGCCGCGGGTGAAAACTACGAAACGATTCTGAGGAATTTTCCGCGCCTGAAGAGTGAAGACATCAAGGCATGTCTTGAATATGCCTCGTTTCTCGCGACAGAAAAGCTTGCAGTGGCATGAAGATCGTTCTTGATGAAAGCGTAAGCTATGGGCTTGCCGAAGTCCTGCTTCGCGATGGTCATCAGATCGTTGCCATTGCGGAGGCGGCAACGTCCGGCAATACCGATGAAGAAGTATTTAACCTCGCCTGTAAAAGCAAATCTGTTCTTATTACCAGAGATTACCACTTTACAAATCCCCTGAGATTTCCTTCGGAAAAGACCGGTGGAATCATTTATATCAGACATGGGAATCTGACCTCGGAAGAAGAGATTCTGATGGTCACGAAATTCTTCACGAATCATCCCCCCGCCGAATTCAGCGGCAGATTGGCGACGTTATACAGAGATAGTGTAAAAATTCGCTGAGGATCATGTCAGGTCTCAATATGGCTTGCAATTTATCACTATACTATCCGCGTATTTTTTCTGTAAACGGTATGTCCGCCTGACCAAACCCTGACTTTATCCATCTTATACCTTGATTTATCAAATAAATCATGTTACATATGCATTACCATGACACTTCGTGAAATTCGCACCTATCCGGACCCTGTGCTCCGGAATAAAACTTCCCGTGTAGAGCGCATCGACAGCACCCTCAACCGTCTGATCGAGGATATGGTGGAAACCATGCACGCTGCTCCCGGCGTCGGGCTTGCGGCCAACCAGGTGGGGGTGCCGCTCCAACTTGCAGTGATCGACCTGAGCTTGCGGGAAGACGAAGAACAGCGTCACCCGCTTCTCGTTATCATCAATCCCGAGATACTTGCCATGGAGGGGTCGATCATCGAAGAAGAAGGCTGCCTCAGCATCCCGGACTACGCTGAGAAGGTCAAGCGCGCCGCACGGGTCAAGGTCCGCGCGCAGGACAGGACGGGCAAGCAGTTCGAGCTCGAGGCCGAAGGCCTCATGGCAAAGGCCCTCCAGCATGAGATCGACCACCTGAACGGACTGTTGTTCGTGGACAGATTAAGCCCGCTCAAGAAGAGTCTCTTCAAGCGAAGATTCAAGAAGGCGCTGCTGGAGAAGGAATAGCTCTTTAGCAAGCTCCAAATTACAAATCCCAAGTTCCCAATAAATACCAATATCCAAATAACAATAATCAAACGTTTGGAATTTGGTGCTTGGTTATTATTTGTTCTTTGGTGCTTGGGATTTGGAGTTTGTTATGAGACTCATCTACATGGGAACACCGCAGTTCGCGGCAGAGCCGCTTCGCGCCCTGGCTGCAGCCGGACATGATATTGCCGGTATAGTCACGCGGACCGACAAGCCGGCCGGCCGCGGCCGGACCCTTGCCGCGCCGCCGGTCAAACGTACAGCACAAGAGCTGGGGCTCGTTGTATTTCAGCCCACGCGTGTAAGGGACCCGGAGTTCATCGGAATTCTCCGGAAGATGGAACCCGACGCGATCATTGTAGCAGCGTATGGACAGATACTCCCGAAAGAGATCCTGACGCTCCCTAAATTCGGCTGTATCAATATTCACGCTTCGCTCCTGCCCGCGTACCGGGGCGCCGCGCCCATCAACTGGGCGATCATCCGCGGCGAGCACGAGACCGGCAACACCATCATGCTGATGGACGAGGGCATGGACACGGGCGCGATCCTGATGCAGGAGAGCCTCCCCATTGGCCCGGAAGACACGGCGGGCGCGCTGACAGAGAAGCTTGCAGCGCTCGGCGCGAAGCTCATTATAACAGCATTGCCGCTTCTCGCGTCAGGAAAGCTTGCTCCGATCGCCCAGGACGGAACGAAAGCCACCCTGGCGCCTCTTCTTGCAAAAGGAGACGGTCTTATCGACTGGGACCTTTCCGCCCGGGATATCCACAACCGCGTAAGGGGACTTTCTCCCTGGCCCGGCGCATACTCCTCTCTGGACAGGAAGATGGTGAAGATCATCGCAACAGGGGTGCTTGACGGGACCGGCGAGGCGGGGTTGCTGTACGAAAGGGACAAAAACACCCTGGTGGCGGGCACCGGCAGCGGCCTGCTCCGCATCCTGACCATTCAGCCAGAGGGGAAAAAGCCCATGACCGCAGGCGAGTTCATGCGGGGACACCGGGGAATAGTGGGGGAAAAGTTTACCAATTCATAGCGCGGCCTCTGGCCGCAGCCAATGCAAATTGCAAAATTTAGGTATGGCCACCGACCATGTGTCTTTGTTCTCCCTTTTGACTTTTGCATTTTGCACTTTGACTTTTGCATTGCGTCTTTAAAACCATGTCCGAACCCAAAAAAAGAATATTCATCGGCCTCATTGTCTTCACGGT
Organism: Nitrospirota bacterium; assembly: GCA_023229435.1. Lineage (NCBI taxonomy): Bacteria > Pseudomonadati > Nitrospirota > Nitrospirota bacterium. Next base: position 15,714 of record JALNZF010000043.1, on the reverse strand, counting down.
TATGTTCATTACCGCGGTCGCCGTGGTGATCTATCTGATCCCCTACGTGGGGCTCAGGAACATCCATCCGCTTGCGCCGACGATCGTACTGTACGGCATGGCCGCGGCGCTCGGCCTCCTGATCCTCGGCGTGGGATTGTTGATCCTCACGCTGGTCAGGGGCAAAGAGATCTTTTTCGCGTCGCGGCTCCGCGGGATCGTGATCGAGGTGCTTTTTCCCATCATGATCGTGCTGGGGAAGCTCCTCGGCCTGTCCAAGGAGAAGGTGCAGCAGTCCTTCGTGGAGGTGAACAATCTGCTCGTTCGCGCGCGCTACGCGGAAAGCAGGCCCAAGCGCGTCCTGCTGCTGATGCCGCATTGCCTCCAGTTCAGCGATTGCGCGATCAAGGTCACGAGCGACGTATCAAAGTGCCAGGCATGCGGCAAGTGCAAGATCAAGGACCTCGTGGAACTGGCCCGGAAATACAACGTACACCTCTCCGTGGCCACGGGTGGAACGCTCGCCCGGCGCAGGGTGGCGGAAGCAAAGCCGGAAGCGATCATAGCCGTTGCCTGCGAGCGTGACTTGACAAGCGGCATCCAGGACGCCTACCCCCTGCCCGTGATCGGGATCCTGAACGATCGTCCCTTTGGTCCCTGCTTCAACACCAGCGTAGATCTCACCCGGGTCGCTGAAGCGCTTGATTTCTTCGCAGGCGGCAACCGGCCGCAGCCAATGCAAAATGCAAAATGATAATTTGTGTCCGCGAAAAAAATCTGATTTAACCGCAGAGTCGCAGAGGGCGCAGAGAAAACCAATTCATTTTTGTGGCTATTCATCTAATCTAACATCAGCTCTCTGATATCCATCTTAGGTCATCCCCGAATGTTTCTATCGGGGATCCGGTTCTTTACGTATTTTAGGAAAACCATATTCCCGATGAATTCCCCGGGAATGACAGTTTAGTAATATGGGCTGCCGAAGGGAAGGTCATAATGCTGAATAGTTGCGAATTTAATTCCTTAGTTACTCCGGAGGAAGAGCATACGTTGTCATGCCTATGAATGACGCGAACCGCTCACCGAAGACCGGGGCTGACTTTCGCAGAGGGGATAAGGATATCCCGCGGGAGACGGCGCTCACGATCCTTTGCCGTGCCGAGAACGGCGTCTTTATCGATACGCCGCTTGCCCAGGCGCGACAGAGCCTGGATGCGCGCGACAGCGCGTTCCTGCTTGAGCTCGTGTACGGCGTGCTCCGGAATCGAGCCCTGCTTGACTGGACACTGAATCAATTTTCCGTCCAGCCCGTGGAAAAAACGGACGTTTGGACCCGGAATATCCTGCGGCTCGGCGCCTACCAGATGTTCTTCCTTGACCGGGTGCCGGTGAGCGCTGCCGTGAACACGGCAGTGGATCTCGCAAAAGAGCATGGCAACAAGCACGGATATGTGAACGGACTGCTCAGAGGCCTGGACAGAAAGCGGAGCACGATCAAGTATCCTGAATCCGGGGATCCGGTCGCGCGCCTGTCGATGCTCTATTCGCACCCGGCCTGGCTCGTGAAACGCTGGGTCTCGCGGTACGGCGCTGAGGCGGCGGAGACGCTGCTTGTGGAGAACAATCGTCCCGCGCTGCTCACGATCAGGACAAATACGCTTAAGACGACGCGGGCCGCTCTCCGGGCCGCACTGGAAGCCGAGGGGGTGCAGGTCTCGGAGACAACCCGTTCTCCCGCCGGTCTTGACATTCTTTTCTCACCGCAGTGGCTTCGAGCACTTCAGGCCTATCGGGACGGCTGGTTCATGGTCCAGGACCAGGCGGCCCAGCTCATCAGTCTGCTGCTCACGCCTCAACCAGGCGAGACGATCATGGATGCCTGCGCGGCCCCCGGCGGCAAGGCAACGCACCTGGCCGAGCTCATGCACGACCAGGGCAGCGTCGTGGCGATCGAGCTTGATGCCTCCCGGATCGCGAAGATCCGCGAGAACAGCAGGAGGCTCGGAACCACGATCATCTCGCCAATGCAGGGTGATGCATCGAAGTATCATGCAGGGGTCTTTGACAGGGTGCTGATCGATGCGCCCTGCTCCGGCCTCGGCGTGCTGCGCAGGCATCCCGACGGCAGGTGGAACAAGGAAGAGCGGACGGTGAGCGAGCATACGACGCTCCAGAGGCGGATCCTCGAGAACTGCGCTGTCCTGCTGAAGCCCGGCGGGACGCTCGTTTACGCCACCTGTACCACGGAGCCTGAAGAGAACGATGACGTTATAACCTGGTTTCTCACGGGACCGGGAAGCTCTTTCAGCATCGATGATCCTCGCCCTTTTCTTCCGCGGGCTGCTGCAGCGCTTGTGGATGCAAAGGGCCTTTTCAGGACGTTCCCGCAGGCGCCGGAGATGGATGGGTTCTTCGGCGTGAGGATGGTGAAGAGAAGATAGGTCAAGGGGCACGTTAAGTCAGTTCGGAGTTCGGAGTGTGGAGTTCGGAACTGCAGGGGAATAGGGCATAGGAATGGCAGGCCCAGAAGTTCTTGCATTGTAATTTTACTGTGGTAAAATGCGAGTTCTGACATGGAACGGTTTCTCAAAGGTCTGGGTTTATTCATTGCACTCATCGGCGTGGGAATTTTGAGTGCATTCGCAGTTGTCGCGCTGCTTCTTCGACAGGAAGAAGTGCGCATGCCTGACCTTACGGGACAGGACATCGTGAACGTGATCGAGACGGTTGCCCAGCAGGGATTGCAGCTCAAGGTGGACCGGCGGGAAGCTCATCCGACCCTGCCGAGGGACGCGGTAATTTCCCAATCGCCGGCGCCGGAGGTCGGGATAAAAAAGGGCCGGCAGGTGCGCGTGGTCGTCAGCCAGGGGCCGAGTGACACTCAGGCGTTAAAACTGGTGGGGGAAAACTTTCGCAAGGCCGACATGATGATACGGCAGGCGGGTTTTTCCCCCGGAACGGTGTCAAGGGTGTTCTCGGACCGCGTGGAGCGCGATATGGTGATCGCGCAGGGGCCGGAGGCCGGGAACCCGCTTGAAAAAGGGAGCGGCATCAGCCTGCTTATCAGTGCGGGCAATAAAGCGCCGCTGTATGTCATGCCGGCGCTGACGGGGAAAAAAGCGAAAGAGGCGCTCAGGATCATCGACAGGATAGGCCTGCAGCGCAGGGTCATCACGAGGCCCCCCGGGAACGAGGAAACAGGAACGGACCGGATCGTCATCCAGCAGAAGCCGGGGGCGGGGTCGCCCGTTGCCAGGGATGCGACGGTTGATATTGTGGTGAATAGATAGCGCGGCCGCGGGCCGCGCAATTGGAAATTGGAGATTGGAAATTTTAAATTGTAAATTTGAGAAATCGAACAAAGCCGATATCACTGTGCAATTCATTTTGAAATTTTCAATTTGCAATTTCCAACTTCCAATTTTTATTTTTAGAGGAATACCATGACGAAAAAAATAAAAGTAGCTCCTTCAATCCTGTCCGCCGACTTCTCCCGGCTGGGCGAGGAGATCAAAGCGGTCGAGGCCGCCGGCGCCGATATCATCCATGTCGATGTGATGGACGGGCACTTTGTGCCGAACATCACCATTGGCCCGCTGATCGTGGAAGCGGCCCGTAAAAGCACGAAGCTGCCGCTCGACGTGCACCTGATGATCACCAACCCGGAGCTGTACATTGCCGATTTCGCGAGGGCGGGGGCTGATTATATTGCCGTACATGTGGAGACCGCATTTCACCTGAACAGGCTGATCCAGTCGATCCGGGAGCACAAGGGCGTGAAGGCGGCGGTGTCCTTGAACCCCGCGACGCCTCTTTCGAGTCTCGATTATATTCTGCCGGAACTCGACATGGTGCTCATCATGTCCGTGAACCCGGGCTTTGGCGGCCAGTCGTTCATCCCCTCGGCAATTGACAAGATCCGGCAGCTCCGGAAGCGGATCGACGCACTGGGCCTGAAGATCGAGATCGAGGTGGACGGAGGAGTGAAGCCTGAAAATGCGGCACAGATCGCCGAAGCGGGCGCTGATATCCTTGTGGCAGGTTCGGCAGTATTCGGCAAGAAGGATTATGCGGCTGCGATCAGGGGCATCAGGGGAGCATGACGGCTCATTGGAAATTGAAGATTGGAAATTGGAAATCTTAAATTGACGCCCTGTTTATTTACATTGTGCAATCTCAAATCTTCAATTTTCAATTTATTTGTAAACCGGAGGTTACCTTGGCCATCAAAAAGCAGACCATCAAAACACCCTTCGAACTCAAGAACGTGAAAGATCCGGTTCTGTACCGGGACATGTTCCCCTATTCAAGCGTGCCCCGGGTGGTGCTCGAGGACCGGATGATCCAGACCAATATTCCGAAGGATATCTGGATCACGGACACCACGTTCCGGGATGGTCAACAGTCGCGGCCGCCCTATACGCCCAGGCAGATCGCTGACATCTTCGACTTCATGCACCGGATGAGCGGGCCTCAGGGCGTGATCCGGCAGACCGAATTCTTTCTGTACTCTGAAAAGGACCGCGAAGCAGTGAAGCTCTGCATGGAGCGAGGCTACCGCTTTCCCGAGATCACGGGCTGGATCAGGGCGAACAAAAAAGATTTCAAACTGGTGAAGGAGATGGGGCTCAGGGAAACGGGCATTCTCACGTCATGCTCCGACTATCACATTTTCCTGAAGCTCAACCTGTCCCGCAAGGAAGCGCTCCAGCAGTACCTCGATATCGTTGCAACGGCGCTGGAGCAGGGCATCATTCCCCGCTGCCACCTCGAAGACATCACCCGGGCGGATTTCTACGGGTTCGTCATCCCCTTTGTGCAGGAGCTGATGAAGCTCTCGGAAGCGGCCAAGATCCCGGTCAAGGTCAGGGCCTGCGACACCATGGGCTACGGTTTCCCCTTCCCGGGCACGGCCCTCCCGCGCGGCGTGCCCGAGATCTTTTACGCCCTGATCCACGACGGCGGCGTGCCGTCGGAGCAGCTCGAATGGCATGGCCACAACGATTTTCACAAGGTGCTCGTCAACGGCGTGGCCGCGTGGATGTACGGCTGCTCGGCCGTGAACGGCGCGTTGCTGGGATTTGGCGAGCGTACGGGCAATACGCCCATTGAGGCCATGATCATCGATTATATCAGCCTCACGGGGAATGATTCCGGCATCGACACCGCGGCCATCACGGACATGGCCGAGTACTTCAGAAGGGAATTGAACTTCCCGATCCCGGCCAACTATCCCTTTGTGGGTTCGGAGTTCAACTCCACGAGCGCCGGCATCCATGCCGACGGCATGCTGAAGAACGAGGAGATCTACAATATCTTCGACACCTCGAAGATCCTGAAGCGGCCCATGGGCGTGATCATCACCGATAAATCAGGCATCGCCGGCATTGCCCAATGGGTGAACAGCCACCTCGGGCTGGATTCGGACAAGAAGATCGACAAGCGCCACCCTGGTCTTGCCAAGATGAACAAGTGGGTGATGGAACAGTACGAGCAGGGAAGGACCACGAGCATCTCCCACGACGAACTTCTGGAGCGGGCGAAGAAGTCCCTCTCCGAGTACTTCATCTCCGACCTCGACAGGCTGAAAAAGAAAGCGTCGGAAGTGGCGCGCCACATCGTGGAGGGGTTTGTTGAGCGGCCGGAGATCCGGTCCATGGATCCCGCAAAACAGGAGCCGGTGATGGAGAAGCTCCAGCGGGAAGACCCGTACATTCAGTTCGCCTACGTGGTGAATAAAGAGGGCAACAAGATAACCAAGAACATTACGGATATCGAGAACAAGGCCAAATATGAGGTTGCCGGCCTGGGCGACAACTTCTCGGACCGGTCGTGGTTCATCAATCCGATGAAGGACGGCAAGAGCTTTGTGTCGGACTTCTACACCTCGAAGATCACCGGCGCGCTCTGCATCACCGTGTCGGCGCCCATCGCTGATGATGCGAGCACTATCGTCGGTGTATTCGGCGTGGACATCAGGTTCGAGGACCTGGTACGGGCGGAATAGGGCAGGCGATCAGACAACAAGGGATGCGGGTGGAACGGGATCAGGAAGCTTCGTTCATCCGCATCAATGTCCGCTGAACGCCAAAAGGAAAGACGAGATCATCTTCAGTTTTCCCGTGATGACAAAACCGGACAGAACATTCATTCAGACGCTCGAAACCGAAGCAGGAAAATGGCTCGAAGAGGGTATCGTCGAGCCGGAGCAGAAGGACCGTATCCTCGAAAGGTACGCGGGCATGAAGGCGGCCGAGGACAAAGCGGGGCCGACCAAGCTCATCACCGCGATCTCGGTACTCGGTTCCCTCCTGGTGGGGATCGGCGTCCTGCTCTTCGTTGCTTCGAACTGGTCCCGGATCCCGAATGCGGGCAGGCTCGCGATCATCTTCATTTCGCTCCTCGCCTCCTACGGCACGGGTTTCTTTCTTCGCTACGAGCGCCGGAACTCTCCGCGCGTCGGCGCGGGGCTTATCCTGCTCGGCTCGCTCATCTTCGGGGCGGGGATCTTCCTCATCGCCCAGATGTACCATATCTCGGTACACTATCCCAACGGTCCGCTGATCTGGGGGCTTGCCGCGCTGCCGCTCGCATACCTCCTGGGTCTGAACTCACTCCTGTCGCTCGCGATCATCGATCTTCTCCTCTGGCTCGGGATGGAGGCGACCTTCTCCCTGTCCTTTTTCAGCGCCTACGGCAACATCACGGTCTTCATCGCGCTCTTTCTCATGGCAGGCATTACCCTGTGGGCATTCGGTCTCATGCACCGCGGTTTCCCGTCCCTCGAGCACCTTTCCGGCCCCTATCTCGGCATCGGCCTGTTCCTCACGCTCGCCTCCGGTTATGTGCTCACCTTCGCGTTCATGCAGTGGCATTTCGGCGCGTCTGCGCTCAGGTATTTCTATTACGGTTTCACGATCCTGTTCGCTGCCGCTCTCACGCTCTTCATCGTCAAAGGGGAAAAGGGGAAAACATGGATAGCCGAAACGGTATTTCTGGCCGCCCTGTTCCTGATCGTGCTTCTCTTTTGCCTTACCAGCAAGGGCTTCCTGGGGACGTCACCTGAGACATATTCCACCGAGTACACGCGGCGCGACCAGGGCTACTCCATGCTGCGGCTGGCCTTCAACCTCCTGTATGCGCTCCAGATCATCGGCGTGATCGTACTCGGCTACCTCAGGCGGAACAGGGCCTACATCAACCTCGGCCTGGTCTTCTTCGTCCTCGAGGTGATCGCCCGATATTTCGACTTCTTCTGGAAACTGATGCCCCGCTCACTCTTCTTCATTGGCGGCGGTCTCCTGCTTCTCGCCGGCGGTATCGTGCTCGAAAAGAAGCGGCGCACGGTGCTGGCATCGTTCAACCTGGAGGCCGACTGATGCGCATCAAGTTCATCCTGATCGTTTGTCTCCAGGTGCTGCTGCTTCTCGGCATCATCGCCTACCGGGAATACTGGATCGCGACGGGCGACAAGGTGGTGCTCAAGACCACGCCCGTGGACCCGCGCGACCTCTTCCGGGGCGATTACGTCAACCTTACCTACGAGATCACCAACCTGCTTCTTGACAGCGGTTCGCAAAAGCCTGATTTTCTGCCGGGCCAGTCGATCTATGTCAACCTCGATATGATTGCCGACGGCACGTCGTTTGCCGCGTCGGTCAGCAAGGAGCGGCCGGCGAGCGGACAATACATCCAGGGAAGGGTGCGGAATGAATACCGGGAGTCGAAATGGAACTTGACGTTTCAGGACGATAACGGCGTGAAACGGGAGGTCACCCACTCAGGGATGCAGGGATTGAAGAAAGGCGACGCGATCACCGCCTGCCTTGACAATCAGGGCAGCATGCTCTCCTATAACAAGGACAACGCGGCATATAAACAGCCCTGCTGGCAGGGCATCCAGCCAGTTCACGGGATTGTCGGGGAGATCACGGAGATCAGGACCAAGAAGGTGAATGTGCAATACGGGATCGAAAGCTATTTTGTGGAAGAGGGGAAAGGGATCCAGCTCGAGCAGGGAAGGAATGTTCGCGGGCCGATGAAGGTCGAGGTGTCGCTCAGGAAGGACGGCAAGGGGATCATATCCAGGCTGTTGCCGGACAAACAGTAGGTTTGGCAGCCGGTGATGCCTCGCGAGGAATGACGGAAGGGAAGAACCATCGTCATTGATCATGAATCCATCGAAAGAATACATTCCCGTCCGCTTTTTTGGTATACTTTAGGTGGTTATAGACGCATTGTCCAGATTTACCGTGAGCAGGGATCGACGCGCTTCGGGTCTTCCGGCAAGCGGAGAGACCCCCGCGCATCGTGCATGAACGTGGTCCCCAATGACAGAGAAAAAAAAACATCCTGCCCACGATCCCCATGACGGTTCCAGGAATACCGGCGCCGTGCCCCGGGAATTTCCCCCGGTGAATGACCCTCCGGACCGCACCCAGGTGGAAACCGCGCTCAGCGATAGCAAAAATTTTCTTCAGACCATTATTGAGACCGAGCCGGAATGCGTCAAGCTCGTTGCTTCCGACGGAACCCTGATCATGATGAACCGCGCGGGACTGGAGATGATCCAGGTGGATTCGCTCGATCAGGCCAAGGGCAAATCGATCTTCCCCCTCATTGCGCCGGAATATCGCGAGGCCTTCAGGAAACTTACGGAAGAGGTCTTTCAGGGCAAGCCGGGTACCCTGACCTTCAAGATGACCGGCATCAAGGGCAGGCAGCTTTGGCTCGATACCCATGCTGTCCCCCTTCGCAACGACAAGGATGAGATCATCGCCCTTCTCGGGATAACCCGCGACGTCACCGAGCAGAAGAAGGTAGAGGGGGCGCTGCTGGAGGAGAAGAAATTCTCCGATGCGGTCATCGACAGCCTGCCCGGGCTGTTCTATATCATTGATGAGTCGGGGAACGTAATTCGATGGAATAAAAATTTTCAAGAGGTGTTCGGTTATTCACCAGAAGAGATGACAAACAAGAATGCGCTCGATTTTTTCCGGGAAGATCGGGAACTGGTCAGCAGCAAGATACAAGAGGTGTTTCGCAGCGGCAGCGCCTCGGTTGAAGCAACAATGGTTACGAAGAACGGCTTATCCATATCGTTCATGCTGAATGGATTCCGGATGATCATGAACGACAAGCCGTATCTTGTGGGAGTGGGCATCGACATTTCGGAACGGAAACGGCTTGAAGACCAGCTCCGCCAGTCGCAGAAGATGGAATCCATCGGGACCCTTGCCGGTGGAATCTCCCACGACTTCAATAATATCCTGACCGCGATCATCGGATACGGAAGCCTTTTGCAGATGAAAATGAGGGATGACGACCCGCTCAGGCACCATGTTGATCAGATCCTCTCCTCGGCCAACCGGGCGGCAAGCCTGACCCAGGGTCTGCTCGCCTACGGCAGAAAGCAGGTACTGAATCCCCAGCGGGTCAACCTGAACGACATTATCATGAAAGTGGAGCGATTCCTCGCGAGGCTCATCGGCGAGGACGTGGAGTTCAAGTGCATCCTGACCGATAAGGATGTAACGGTCCTTGCGGATGCCGGGCAACTCGAGCAGCTGCTGATGAACCTCGTGACCAATGCTCGCGACGCCATGCCGGACGGCGGATACCTGTATATAGAAACCCAGCGTATTGACCTGGACGAGGACCTGGCAAACGCCCACGATATCCGCACACCCGGGACGTATGTCCAGCTGATGGTCACGGACTCGGGCATGGGTATGGATCAGAAGACCCGGGAGAGGATCTTCGAACCCTTTTTCACGACAAAAGAGGTGGGCAGGGGCACGGGCCTTGGACTGGCCATGGTCTACGGCATCATCAAACAGCACAACGGCTTTGTCGAGGTTGAAAGCGAGATCGGAAGGGGGACCACGCTCAAGATTTATCTGCCCGTCGCGCCACGGGAGAGGGAAGGAACACCATCGGTCGATCTGCCTGAAGTCACAGGAGGCACGGAGACCATCCTCGTTGCCGAGGACGATGAGACCGTGAGAAATTTGATCACCAGCGTTCTCACGCAGTTCGGCTATACCGTAATTCAGGCGGAAAACGGGGAGGATGCCGTCAAAAAGTTCATGGCCAACCGGGGCGCGATCAAACTGCTCCTTCTTGACTTTATGATGCCGAAAAAGAACGGAAAGGAGACCTATGATAAGATCAGGATCTTCGAGCCCGACATCAAGTCGTTGTTCCTCAGCGGATATGCCGCCGATATCATGGGTCAAAAAGGGCTGATGGAAAAGGGCTTGAACGTTATTTACAAGCCGATACTGATGAACGATCTTTTGCGGAAGGTGCGGGCGATCCTGGACGGGAAATGAATTCAGCGCCATCCTGATGGGAAGCGGATTTCTTTCGGATCATCTCTTCACTATTTCTCTATCCCCTCTCAAGAAAACCGGGTCTTCCGGAACAATCTGTTTTCTGAAGGTTATCTCTGTTGGCACTTGTTCCACGTGTGCATCAATTTTTTTGGGCAGCTCATCACTCGGCCGCCCCCGATTAAGGCATTCGAGGGCAGGCTGTGCATGCCGGGCATATACAGTACCTCAGCCCTGATATGCAGGTCTCGCAGCACTCCACCCTCGCCCTTTAAAAAAGGGCTCGGCCGTGTCTGCCTTGTCTTGTTCTCGCAACAACGATCTGTGCAGCATTGCTATGCGCGTCTCTCGCGTCAGAGCTACCCGGCGCAGGGGAAAGGCAGAACCAAAAAGCTTTACTCCAACCCCGCACGAAGGGGATGTGCAAAAAAATGATCTCCTCCTCATGATCTGAGTTAAGGTCAGATAAAAGCAACCCACACAAAACCCGGAAGACCCTCATTTTTTATCCGCCGTTATCATAAGTAAATCCGCCCCTTCAGTGTCCAGGTTCTTTTTTCTTCATGCCGGGGATGAACAAAAAATCCTGCCCGAATTGTTTTGCGCGCGGCGTCCCGGCTATAGTATAATCCCTCCATGTCCAGGAAGCTCAAGGAAAAAGTCGATGCCCTGCTCGCGGCGGAGCGCGGAACGATCGTGAAGGCCCGGGACGCTGAAGTAACGGTCGCGCTGGCCTATCCCAATACCTACCCTATCGGCATGTCGAACCTCGGCGTGCACCAGATCTACTCCCTACTGAACAACCGTCCCGACACTGCGTGTGAACGTGTGTTCCTGCCTGATGAGGATGATGCTGAAGAGTATGTAAAGACCGGCACAAAACTGTTCTGCCTCGAGAGCAAGCGAATGGTGAGGACGTTCGACATCCTGGCCTTCTCCGTGTCCTTTGAACAGGACTATGTTAATGTGCTCACGATGCTGCGCCTCTCCGGCATACCCGCGGACAAACGCAAACGGACCGGGGACGATCCGCTGGTGATCCTCGGCGGGATCTGCGCTTTTTTCAACCCTGAGCCGCTCACGGACTTCATCGATCTCGCCATCGTGGGGGAGGGTGAAGAAGTCGTGGGAGAGTTCATTGATGTGTACAGGAAGAACAGGGGGAAAGGGCGGCGGGAGCTTCTGATCGCGCTCAGCAGGATCCCCGGCGTCTACGTGCCGGAGTTTTACGAGGTCATGTATCATGAGGACGGGACGATCAAGGAACGCAAGAACCTTGAACTTGCTGCTCCCGACCGCATCGTCAAGAGGACGGTCAAAGACTTCGACAAGGCGCCGGCGGCAACCGTCATCCTTACCCCGAATACCGAGTTCAGCGACCGCTATCTGTCGGAGATCACCCGGGGATGCGGCAGGCACTGCCGGTTCTGCATGGCGGGTTACCTGTATCTCCCTCCCCGCAACCTGAGCATCGATAAAGCCGGTGAGCAGGCAAGCAAGGCGGACGACCTCTGCGGCAGGATCGGACTCGTGGGCGCCGCTTTGTCCGACTATCCCGATATCGACGATCTCTGCGCGCGGATCGAGGGGGGCGTCTCGGTCTCATCGCTGCGCGCTGACTCGGTCAGCGAGACGCTGATCGAACGGCTCGCGAAGAGCGGACACAAGACCATCTCGATCGCCCCCGAGGCGGGATCTGAGCGGCTTCGCAACGTGATAAACAAAGGCATTACGGAAAAAGATATCCTTCACGCCGCCGATATGGTCTTTCGCCATGACATCCCCAACCTCAAGCTGTATTTCATTGTCGGACTGCCGACGGAAACCCCGGACGATGTGGACGCGATCATCAGGCTCGCCCTCGCCGTGCATGAAATTCAGCTTACACACGCCAGGCCTCTCGGCAGGATCGGCAGGATCACGCTCTCGGTGAACTCCTTTGTCCCGAAGCCGTTCACGCCGTTCCAGTGGGAGCCGATGGAGACAGTCGAAAACCTGAACAAAAAGCTGCGCTCGCTTGAAAAGGCGGTAAGGACGATCGGGAACATGAACATCATTCACGACCTTCCGAAGTGGGAGTATATTCAGGCGCTGCTCGCGCGCGGCGACCGGAGGATCGGAAGACTGATCACGGCCGCGCATCAGAACGGCGGGGACTGGAAAAAGGCGGCGAAAACAACCGCGATCGATACGGATTTTTATGTGCATCGACGGCGCGAGTTCGATGAGCGTCTGCCCTGGGATTTTATTGACATCGGTGTGAGAAAAGAATATCTTATCAACGAGCAGCAGCGGGCGCTGGTGGAGAAATTCACGCCGCCGTGCAAGGTCGGCTCGTGCAAGACCTGCGGTGTATGCAGGTAACTGCTCAGGTTCAAGGTTCCCTGTTCACGGACTTCGGCGAACTCGGTCGAGCCGTTCAAAGTTGGAAAGCCATGAACCCTGAACCCTGCATGATGACTATCATAGATGAATACCGTTAAACCACATCAAAAAAAATGCGCTGATTCCGGTAAGGCCGGGGGTGATGAATTTTTTTCGATCCCAGCACTCGACAAGGCAACCGGGATGATCCATGCCTTTACCACGAGGCAGGGCGGGCTGGGCGCAAGGAACAACGGCACCAGGCATCCGGATGACTGGAAAACGGTGGCAAGCGCTTTCGGGATCTGTATTGACCGGGTGGTGACCGTGGAACAGGTGCACGGTGAAAATATCGTCACGGTGGACGACTTGAACGTCCGGGATGTCCGCATTGTTCGTGCCGATGCCCTGATAACCGATGTGCCGGGGATCGCCATCGGCGTCGAGACCGCTGACTGCGTGCCGGTCCTGCTGTTCGATCCAATGAAGCCCGCCGTGGCCGCCGTGCATGCCGGCTGGAAGAGCACCGTAAAAAAGATCGTCCAGAAGGCCGTTCACCGAATGCACGAAGAATTCGGATCAGAACCCGCGCAATTGATCGCGGCGATCGGACCGGCCATCGGGCCAGAATGCTACGAGGTGGACGAAATCGTGATGGAGCGGGTCAGGGAGGCATTCTCGTTCTGGACCGAGGTCTCCACTCCGCGCGGGAATGACCGCTGGAGTCTTGACCTGGTAAAGGCAAACAAACTGGAGCTGCTGCAGATCGGACTGGCTGAACAGAATGTGCATGCGCTCGGACTCTGCACGTCATGCAGGCGCGACCTGTTCTATTCATTCCGCGCCGAGGGCAGGACCGGCAGGATGCTGTCGGTGATCATGATAAAACCGTAAAAGATTTACTATCCGCAGATTGCGCAGATTATCGCAGATGTGAACAAACCATATATGAACTTATTTGAATTTCTAAATCGGTGTCAATCCGTGTTCATCCGTGGTTAAATGGGTTTGCAGGTAATATGTCGATAGCGGACAACATCAAGACGGTGAAGGACAGGATCGCATCCGCTGCGAAGCGCGCGGGTCGCGATCCGGCGGCCGTCAGGCTCGTGGTGGTGACGAAAACCATTGATCATGAGCGGATCAAAGAGGCTGTTGACGCGGGAGCGGCAATCCTCGGCGAGAACCGTGTGCAGGAAGCGAAGGAGAAGATCGAAACACTCGGCAGTGTCGCGAGCTGGCATTTGATCGGCCACCTGCAGGTAAACAAGGCCAGACACGCGGTGAGGCTTTTTGACCTGATCCATTCAGTGGACAACCGGGAACTCGCGGCGGAGATCGATAAACAGGCCGCGAAGCTCGGGAAGGTGCAGAACGTTCTGGTCGAAGTGAATATCGCGGGAGAGGCGAGCAAGGCCGGCATGGCAGTAAAGAACGCCCCCGCTCTCGTGAGGGAGATCGCGAAACATGGCAACATCACCATTCAAGGCCTGATGACCATTCCACCGTTCTCGGAGAATCCTGAAGACTCAAGGCCTTATTTCTCTGTTCTGCGGGAGCTGGCCGAAAGCATTGTACGGGAGAATATTCCCGGCGTATTCATGCGGGAGCTCTCGATGGGGATGAGCGGGGATTTCGCGGTTGCCATTGAAGAGGGGGCTACCCTGGTCCGGGTGGGGACGGCGATATTCGGGGAGAGGGGTTAAAAGTTCGGAGTGCGGAGTTCGGAGAGTGGAGTGAAAGGCGGCGAAAGCTACTGGAGGATCTCATGTTGATAGATAAAAAGATCGCGTTCATCGGCGGGGGGAACATGGCCGAGGCGCTCATCAAGGGCTTGATCGCGGCGGGAACGACGAAACCGGACCGGATCCTGGTCACTGATGTTTCGGCAGACAGGCTTGCGCATCTTCATATGACCTATGGCGTTGCGCAGAAGGGTAATGTTGAGGCCGCGCGAGAGGCGGATATCCTCATCCTCTGTGTGAAGCCGCAGGTGGTCGAACGGGTCCTCGCGGAGATCGTCGCTGTTGTTGATGATAAAAAGCTCGTTATCTCCATCGCCGCGGGCATCGTGATCGCCAAGATAGAAAAGGCATTGAAGGAGAGTTCCCACGTGGTACGCGTGATGCCGAACACGCCGGCGCTTGTTCTTGCGGGCGCGGCGGCGCTTGCGGGCGGGAAGAACGCGACGAGCGGCGATCTTGCCCTGGCACAGAGCATCTTTAACTCGGTTGGCAGGGCGGTGATCGTGGAGGAAAAACTCATGGATGCCGTGACCGGGCTCTCGGGCAGCGGTCCGGCGTATGTGTTCATGATCATTGACGCATTGTCCGACGCCGGGGTGAAGGCGGGCCTGCCCCGTCAGCTCGCGCTCGAGCTGTCGGCCCAGACCGTGTACGGCGCGGCCAAGATGGTGCTCGAGACAAAGGAACATCCCGGCAAGCTCAGGGACATGGTCACGTCCCCCGGCGGGACGACCATCGAAGGTCTTCATGCCCTTGAAAAGGGAAAGCTCCGCGCCACGCTCATGAACGCGGTCGAGGCGGCGACGGCAAGGAGCAGGGAGTTGGGGAAGTAGGGCAGTTGGGAGTTGGAAGTTCGGAGTTGGGAGTTGGGAGGAAAAACAGGAGGCGCAATGTTTGTATTTGGAAATGTTGTTCTGGGAATTGCCAAGGTGCTTGATGTCGCGCTGAACATCTATATGTGGGTCATCATTATCAGGGCGCTCATCTCGTGGGTGAACCCGGACCCGTACAACCCGATCGTGCAGATCCTGACAAAAATGACCGAGCCAGTGCTCAGGCCGATACGCAAGCTTGTTCCGCCTTACAAAGTAGGGATCGATTTTTCGCCATTGATCGCCGCGCTTATTATTCTGTTCCTGCAGTACGCGCTGATCAATACGCTCTATCGCATCGGAAACTCGATGGGGTAAGTTATGGGCGCTCCCCGCGCCAATTTCCTGGGCACGCAAGAAAGGTGACAGGAGAAGGAAGAGGCGATAGTTTTTTGCACATCCCCTTCGCGTCCTGAACGA
>JALNZF010000042.1 GCA_023229435.1 Nitrospirota bacterium | reverse complement strand
TTGTTTTTCTGCATGCTCAATTCATATCATATTTTCCTCATCCATTACAAGCTAAAAACCCTTACGTAGAGCGGGTTCTGTGAGCTTTCAAGCTCATTTTTACCCACTCGGTAAGGACAAGACCCTATCATTTAAGGAGTCTGCTGCGAAAGCGGACGGAGCACCATAAGCGGGATACGAATAACAAGCGCGGAGGATGGGGAGCGCGGCATCCGGTCATGCGCACTGCGTCAACCATCCCTGGTCAGTTCAACATTCCAGTAGAGATAATCGCGCCAGCTGAGCGGCGCGTTCTTGATCCCGAGCGTGAGCGTGACCACCGGCATCCACTTGGGCTTTACGGGCGGTTTGATCAGCCTCATGCCGGCCTCGCGCGGTGTCCTGCCTCCCTTTCTGTTGTTGCAGGATAGGCAGGCGGTCACGATGTTCTCCCACGTGGCCGCTCCACCCTGCACCTGCGGGATGACATGGTCAAAGGTAAGGTCTTCCGCCGGATATTTTGCTCCGCAGTACTGACAGAAGTATTTATCGCGTTGGTAAATGTTGGCCCGGGAAAATCGCACTTCGCGGCTCGCTCGCCTGATCTTGACGAGCTTGAGCAAACGGAGGATCGAGGGAAGCCTGAAGGTGAGGGAAACACCCCGGATATCCCGGTCATAGGAGTCAATCACCTCCACCTTGCCCTGAGTGAGCAGGGTGATCGCCCTCTGCCAGGAAATGATCTTTAACGGCTCAAATGTTGCGTTCAGAAGCAGCGTCCGTTCCATTGCTACCCTCGGTGAATGCCGGCACTTCTTGAAATCGATGTCCCGGATGAACCGAAAATACAAAAACATGCTGGTTGCGTTATAAAAATACATAAAATCGCGCCATTTGTCAATAGGGTTGAAACCCGTTATAATGGGTGCATGACCGAAGCCGAGGAGATAAGAAAAGAGCGCGCAACGGCCGCGGGTGAAGAAGATATCGCCAGGTATCTCCATGATCCTTCGCCCAGGGTCATCCGGGCTTTGCTCGAAAACAGGCGCCTGTCCGAGGAAGACGTCCTTATCCTCGTGAAAAGAAAGAACCTGCCTTCAGACATCCTCAAAACGATCTTTAAGGACAAACGCTGGACCGAGAGTTATCCGGTAAGACTATCCCTTGCCAGGAATCCCCGGTCACCGCTCTCGGTCTCGCTCTCCATAGCCCGTTACCTCCGGATCTTTGACCTTGAGGAGATAACGCGCAGCCATTTTATTCCCCTTGTCTTCAGGCACAAGGTCGAGATGATCATCACCGAGCGTATCCTCTCCATGCCGCTCGGGAACAAAAAGACTCTCGCCAAGAAGTCCGCGGGCGGCGTCCTGCTTAAATTGCTTCTCGACGCCGACGCGGAGGTCGTGAAGCTCTGTCTCAACAATCCCCATATCACCGAGGGGCATCTCTTTCAAGTCATCAGTCGCAAAGACACGCGCGCAGAGACGATCCTGATGATCGCGGGACACCCGAACTGGTCAAGCCGCTCACTGATACGGTTCTCCCTGACCCGCAATGCGCATACTCCCCTCTCATGCTCGGTAGGGTTTCTTTCGGAAATGAAGATCATGGACCTGCGGGAGCTCTATGCCGACCCGTCTGTTCCCGTGACCATCAAACCGTTCATCCACCGGGAACTCAGGGGACGCGGAGAAGAACCAGGGCAGGCCCGGGAAGACCGCTTCTTTGAAATCGATGACGAAGAACTGGCGGAGATCGAAGCGGAGGGAGCGATGCCGGAGATTGTTGATGAGGTAGAACGGGAAGAGTGATGGGGCAGGCTCCGGACGCAGGGTAAAATCAAGGCATGTAAGTATGATGATCTCGTAAGAAGTCAATTGTTCACACGGAGGCACAAAGATCACCAAGAAATGCCGTTAATTATATTGATGTTCCCCCTCTGTGGCTTCGTGGCTTTGTGTGAGACAAGACTTTTTACGAGTGCATCAAGTAATGTTTTTAGCCCGGAACATTTTTTGAGCTCTTCTCTGCAAACTCTGCGCCTTTGCGAGATACTATCTTGTTGTGCTTTAGATTTAAATGACTACTTCACTATTTTAAGCGCCCATCCCCTGCCCACCGTGATCGCGCCCTGGGGGCAGAACTCCTGACAGCAGAAGCAGCGAATGCAATCCCGGTAGCGTATCTCAAGCTTTGCCTGCCCGCATTCGATCGCTTTCTGGGGGCAGTGGTGTTGGCAGATGCCGCACTGGATGCATAAGCGGTTGTCGATCACCGGCTTTGAGGTAAAGGCGTTCTTCAGCGAGCGGCGCGCCCATTCCGGAAGCTTCCATTCAAGGTGCGCCTGCGGCGGGAGACGAAAATGCCTGATCTTCACGTCTGACAACGATTCGCCCAGAATACTGATGCGATCAGGCCGCGTCTCTCCAAGACCTGATGCCGCGGCCGCTCTGATGAGAGGAAGCCTTTCAGGCGCCACACCCAGCACTCTGCTGGAAACCACGTCCACCGCAACCGGATCCTGACCCGCGATCACCACGCCGATCCGGCGCGGGTCCCCGCTGCCGGGGCCGTTCCCCTCCATGCCGATGACCGCGTCCATGATCGTGAGCCGCGGCTTGAGCAGGGCGCAGAGTTCGTTCAGCATAATCGCAAACAGCTCGTGGTTCACACCGGTATTGAAGTGCCACTGGACCTTGCGTTTGCCGGGCACGCACCCGAAAAGGTTCTTGACCGCTCCGGTCAACGTTGTCATGCCATGGGTCTTGAGCTTCGGCAGATTGATGATCGCATCGGCCTCGTATGCCGCCCGGGCGATCTCGAAGCGCTGGAACCTTCCCAAATTTTTTACCACCACCGGATCGTCCAGTTCCACCAGCGCAGCGCCTTCCTCCTGAACCACGTCAAGGATGCCGGCCTTCTCGCAGACTTTCCGGAGGTCACCGATTCCAGGACTGTCGCCGACCATGGGTTCGCCACCCGCTTCACGCACAAGTCTGATTACGGCCCGCACGACCTCGGGATGGGTGGTCACGGCCGCTTCCGGCGGCCTCGCCTTCAGCAGGTTCGGCTTGATGAGCACCCGCTCGCCGGGTTTCACGAACGAGCGCATCCCCCCCAGCAGGTCAACGGCTTGCTGTATCGCGGAGAACGTCCCTTCTCGGTTGTAATCAGCGCACCGTATGATTGAGACAGCGGATAATGTTTTGTTGTTCATAAGAATCATCTCAGTAAATGTGCTGGAACCACGGGACCCGACTTCGTCGCAACACACAGTCTGAACAGGGTTCAATGCCGGTCACTGAAGAATCTAACTCAACTAACCTCCTGAAGATATCATCCAAGACAATGAACATGGAATAATGAGCATTTATTATACACCATGCAGAATTAAATGTTATGCAACCGCATAACTATAATGATCTTAACGGGATGCGTCAATCTGTTTTTTGTCGGCTTGACACTGCAGGAAATATCGTGATAAAGTGCACAAAAGGATCCAATTACTTGTTCATTCAGGAGAAGCGATGATTCACGGGAAAAAACTGATAGTCGTTATGCCTGCCTATAATGCCGAAAAGACCCTTCGTCAGACCTATTCGGAATTGCCTCATGAGTATGTTGATAACGTGATCCTGGTCGATGATGCTTCAAATGACAGAACAGCCCTTGTAGCGCGGGAATTAGGCATTACGACCATCATTCATTCGGAAAACAAAGGGTATGGGGCAAACCAGAAAACCTGCTATAAGGAGGCACTGCGGCTGGGCGCGGACATCGTCGTGATGGTCCATCCCGATTACCAGTATTCACCCCGTCTGGTGACCGCAATGGCTTCCATGATCACCTCCGGTCATTATGACGTCGTCCTCGCCTCGCGAATACTCGGGGGAAAAGCCCGGAAAGGCGGCATGCCGCTCTACAAATACATCTCCAACAGGTTTCTTACTCTTTTTGAGAACATCATGCTCGGCGTCAAATTGTCCGAATACCATACGGGATTTCGTGCTTTCCATCGCACGGTCCTCGAGTCCCTTCCCCTCGAAGAAAACTCCGATGATTTCATCTTCGATAACGAGATGATCGCTCAGGCGGTTTTTTTCGGCTATGAGATCGGAGAGATAAGCTGTCCCACAAGATACTTTGATGATGCGTCTTCGATTAATTTTTCGAGGTCTGTTCTGTACGGTCTCGGAGTGCTTTTGACATCGATCAAATTTGCGCTCCAGCAGACAGGCGCGCTGTCATCGCGCATCTTCAAGTCCGGCACGAAGAAGCATCTATGAATCATCGTTCAGGCGTTCGGTGAACTTAGTCAAGAATGATAACACGTCTATCGCCCCTTCCTGCTTCCCGCCTTTCGCAGTATCTCGATCAGGTGCCCGTGTATCTTGCCGTTACTCGCAAGGACCTCGTCATCATAGACGCTGAATTTCGTTCCCGAGAGATCCGATACCCTGCCTCCCGCCTCGCGCACAATGAGGCTCCCTGCCGCGACGTCCCAGGGTTTGAGCTTGAGCTCCCAGAACCCGTCAAACCTTCCGGCCGCCACGGAGCAGAGATCAAGGGCAGCAGAGCCATCGCGGCGCACCTCCTGTGAGGCCATGAGGAGATCGTGGAAGTTATCCATGTTGTTCTTTTCACTCACCTTGCGGTCGTAGGGGAAGCCCGTGGCAAGAAGACTTCTTATGAGCGTATCGATGCCGGAGACCTTGATCGGCTGCCCGTTTAAAAATGAACCCTTTCCCTTTTGTGCCGTGAACAGTTCGTCCCGCATGGGATCATAGACGACGCCGAGGACGATCTCACCCGCGTGTTCGAGCGCGATCGAAACGGAAAAGCAGGGATAGCCGTGCGCATAGTTCGTGGTGCCGTCAAGAGGGTCGATGATCCAGGTAAAACCGGAATTACTCAGAATCCTGGTCTCTTCTTCTGCGATGATACCGTGACCGGGGAAGGATGCGAGCAGCGTCTCGACCACCGCCCGTTCAGATCTCATATCCATCTCGGTTACCAGGTTGATATCGCCCTTTAAGGTGATCTCGCGCATTCCCTGTATATTGTCTTTTAAGATGCCGCCGGCCTTGAGCGCCGCGTCGCCGGCAACTGTTAGCATGTCCTTCATCCGTCCCCCGGAACCATTGTTTCAAAATAAAACGAAATTTTTTTTCAACTTTTTATTGACATAAGACTGAAAGCGAGTTATATATCTTGCATTATGATGACTCTCGCGGATAAACTCAAAAAACTGAGGAAGAAGAACAAACTATCGATGAGCCAGGTAGCGCGTATTTCGGAACTCGCGCCGGACCATCGGGGCGGGATCACCCAGGGTTATCTCTCCCGCCTGGAATCCGGCAAAGAGAACAACCCGAGCCTGATGAAGCTCATGACCCTGTGCACTATTTACAACGTTGAGCCCAACGATTTGCTCGTAAAAGGCAGCCTGAAAAAACCTCGAAAAACCCGATAGATAATCAATTCGCGGAAATTCCTACCGTACACTCCATTTATGCGGCTTATGACATTTCATGCAGCTCTTGCCTGATTGATGGATTCGTTTGAGTGTCAGGACCTCAGGGGTATGGCAGCGCAGACAATCGTCGTCGTTCGGCTTAATGCGGGCATGCGGCTTGTGGCACTCGTAGCACTTCAGCCGGGCCATCGGGACCTGGTCCGGGAAGGTCGTCTTTGACGATTTCCGGTGACAGGTCAAACACCAGTCCCGGTTAGGGTTGAAGACTTCCTTTTTCTTAGGCGAGAAGGCATGGCACCTGAGGCAGGAAATCTCCTCCATTCCCACCCCGTGAATATTCCAATCCTTGTGACAGCGAAGACAGGCCTCCGTATCGGGCCTGAAGGAATGCACCTTCCGGCTGTGACATTCCTTACAAACAAGCTTCTCCATAAAGACGTGCCGTGCGTGTCCCGTTGATTTGTTCACGGTCAGCGATCCCTGGGCAGCATTGTCCCAGTGACACTTCGTGCACGTCTTCCACGGCGTCTCGTTGCCATGCGGTTCATTCGTTTTCCGGCCTGTCGTAAAAACGAATTTGATCAGCAACGCGTTCTGCTCCATCATGCCGAGCTGGTGGCATCCCTGACACACGATGTTCCGATGACCCGAGAGCTTCCAGGATGTGTACGCCTCTTCCATGAGATGGCAGCTGCTGCAGAAATCGGGGTCTTTCTGGATAAAGTTGTAGTACCGGACCGCAAGCACGATACCCAGAACCGAGATGATGAGCATAAGGGAAACAATAACGACCTTTTCCCGAGGGCTGAGGCCCTTTTCAAGCTTGTCGATTACCTTTGAAATTAGTTTATACATAGATAATTCAGGAAACAGAGGACAGAGAACAGTCGAAATCCCGGCTGCGGTTGCAGCCTGTTTTCTCTCTTCTCAGCATTACTGTATTATGTGCTCCGCGATCTGCACCGCGTTCAGCGCCGCGCCCTTGCGCAGGTTGTCGGACACAATCCACATATTGATGCCGTTCTGGATGGACTCATCTTCCCTGATCCTGCCCACGTAGATCTCGTCCTTGCCTGCCACATCGATCGCCAGCGGATAGAGGTTTTTCTTCGGGTCATCGTACACGATAATACCCGGGGCGCCTGAAAGGATGGCCCTTACTTCATTGGCCGAAATGTTCTTTTCCGTCTCGATGTTCACGGACTCGGAGTGGCAGCGGAAGACCGGTACCCGGACCGTTGTAGCGGTCACCCGAAGTGAATCGTCTTCCATGATCTTCCTCGTTTCGTTCACCATCTTCATTTCTTCCCTGGTGTAACCGTTGTCGAGGAAAGCATCGATATGCGGGAAACAATTGAACGCGATCTGGTGTGGATAGACCTTCTTCTCGATATCTCTGAAGTTCAGGAGCGCCACGGTCTGGCTCGCCAGCTCGTCAATAGCATCCTTGCCCGTTCCCGAAACAGACTGAAATGTCGTGACCACGACACGCTTGATCTTCACGGCGTCATGGATCGGCTTCAAAACCACGACCATGCCGATCGTGGAGCAGTTCGGGTTCGCGATGATGCCGCTATGCCCGGCAATGGCATGGGCGTTCACCTCCGGTACCACGAGAGGGACCTTCGGGTCCATGCGGAACGCGCTCGAGTTGTCGATCACCACGGCGCCGTACTTTACCGCTGTTGGAGCGAACTCGAGGCTGCGCTCGGCACCTGCCGAAAAGAGCGCGATGTCCACACCTTTGAACGCATCCCTGGTCAATTTCTGGACTACCAGCCTCTTGCCGTTAAACTCGACCCTCTCGCCCTCGGAACGCTCCGAGGCGAGAGGAATGAGCTCGGCAACAGGGAACT
The DNA here is from genome assembly GCA_023229435.1 of Nitrospirota bacterium. Lineage (NCBI taxonomy): Bacteria > Pseudomonadati > Nitrospirota > Nitrospirota bacterium. The sequence continues at coordinate 11,962 of JALNZF010000042.1, read as the reverse complement.
TGCGTTCCTCAAGGATCTCGATCATTTCCCGGCCAACGGCGCCGGTCGCGCCGGCAACGGCAACTACATATTTAGCTTTTTTCTTGAGCATTTCCACCTATAATAATTACCACGGAGACACGGAGGCACTGAGAACTATCTTTCAACACTGATTTATGTATGATTTGTACTGAGAATTTTTTTATACTTTGAAAATCAGGAGCTTTAATCAGTGAAAATCCGTGTCACATTCATTAATTTCTCCGTGTCTCTGTGCCTCCGTGGTCAGCGTTGTTTTCTACTATTTTTCCACCACGATCCGAAGCATGCGCCGAAGCGGTTCCGCCGCGCCCCAAAGAAGCTGATCTCCGCAGGTGAAGGCGTTCAGGAACGTCGGGCCCATATTCATCTTGCGTAATCGTCCGATCGGCACGGTGAGCGTGCCGGTAATCGCCGCCGGGGTCAGCTCGCGGATGGTTATCTCACGATTATTGGGTACCACTTTGACCCATTTGTTGTGTTTGGCGATCATGTCCGTGATCTCGGCAAGAGGGACATCCCTGGTCATTTTAATCGTCAACGCCTGGCTGTGGCAGCGCATCGCGCCCACGCGCACGCAGGTGCCGTCGATGGGGATCGGGTTGCCTTCGCGGCCCAGGATCTTGTTCGTCTCGGCCTGGCCCTTCCACTCTTCCTTGCTCTGTCCATTGTCAAGCTGCTTGTCGATCCAGGGGATAACCGAGCCGGCAAGCGGCACGCCAAAGAACTCCTTCGGATACGCATTGGAACGAATGTGGTCGGACACCGTGCGATCGATCTCGAGGATAGCGCCGGACGGATCGTCCAGCAATGCCTTCACCGTGCCGTGGATGGAACCCATCTGCTTCAGCAACTCGCGCATGTTGTTCGCGCCGGCGCCCGAGGCGGCCTGGTAGGTCATGGCGCTCATCCATTCGACCAGTCCACGCTCATACAACCCGCCCAATGCCATGAGCATGAGCGACACCGTGCAGTTTCCGCCGATGTAGTTCTTGATCCCCTTGGCCATGCCGTTCTTGATAACGTTCAGGTTGACCGGGTCGAGAATGATGATGGCGTCCTTTTCCATTCGAAGCGCGGATGCCGCGTCGATCCAGTAACCCTTCCAGCCTCCGCCCCGCAGTTTCGGATATATCTCATTGGTGTAGTCTCCGCCCTGGCACGAAACGATGACATCCATCGCCTTTAGATCATCGATGCTCTTCGCATCCTTGAGCGCCGGAACGTCCTTGTTGCCGACGCCCCGAAGGAAGTCCCCCTGGGGGATTTTCGGCCCCTTGCCGCCAACGTTCGAGGTCGTGAAGAACACCGGGTCGACGAGGTCAAAATCCTTTTCCTCGTTCATGCGGCCCATGAGCACCGAGCCAACCATCCCGCGCCAACCGATAAATCCGACTCTCATCATTGTTTTACTCCTGCGTAGTTATGATATTTTACTCCGAACTCCGCACTCCGAACTCAAAACTGCCTTAGACCATCCCCGCCACCATATCCCCCACTTCCGTGGTTGAGTAGCCCATCTTTCCTGCGGCCTGGCTCTTCATTTTTTTCATGACCGCGATCATCGCCGATTCGATCGCCTGTGATGACTTTGCTTCTCCGAGTGAATCGAGCATCATCATTGCTGCGCCGATGGCCGCCATGGGATTGATCGCGTTCTGACCGGCATACTTCGGCGCACTGCCGCCCATGGGCTCGAACATGGAAACGCCTTCGGGATTGATGTTCCCGCCGGACGCGACGCCGAGCCCGCCCTGGATCATTGCGCCGAGGTCGGTGATGATGTCGCCGAACAGGTTCTCCGTGACCGCCACATCGAACCACTCCGGATTTTTCACGAACCACATGTTCGCCGCATCGACGTGGTTATAGTCGCGCTTGAGCTCCGGATACTGCTTTGCGCCCATCTCCTCAAAAGCCCGGTACCAAAGGTCGCCGCAGTGGGTAAGCACGTTCCGCTTGTGAATTAGTGTGATCGGCTTTGCAGCATACTTCGGGTTCTGCGCGTTCCGTTTCCTCTTCAGTTCAAAGGCATACTTCAGACAGCGGTCCACGGTGCGTCGGTCGTACACCATCAACTGTGTGGCGATCTCCTCTGATGTGCCCACGCGCGTTGCACCGCCATGGCCTGTATAGATCCCGCCCGTGTTCTCGCGGATAACGATGAAATCGATGTCTTCGGGACCCTTGTCCTTGAGCGGCGTCTCCACATTCGGATAGAGTTTTACCGGCCTGAGGTTAATGTACTGGTCCAGGGCAAAGCGTATCTTGAGCAATATTCCCGCCTCGAGGATGCCGGGTTTTACATCAGGATGCCCGATGGCACCGAGGAACATTGAGTCGAACTTTTTGAACTCGGCGATCGCGCTGTCCGGAAGCGTTTCCCCGGTCTTTAAATATCGCGCAGCACCGAAATCGAACGTGGTGAACTCCAGCTTGAACCCGCCCTTTGCCGAAGCGGCATTGACTACTTTTACTGCTTCTTTAACGACCTCGGGTCCGGTTCCATCACCGGGGATCAATGCGATCTTATAGGTCTTAGCCATCAGAGTATATTCCCTTTCCCAAAAGCCGTCGTTGCGAGCGACCAAAGGGAGCGCGGCAATCTCGTTCTAAACCGGAGATTGCTTCGTCACTACGCTCCTCGCAATGACTGCATTAATTACGTCAGATTATCTTTTCCTCGCACTGCAGTTATTCGTCCGCATCTCGGCACATTTGTCGTCACCCGGAATAAAATCCAGTCCGCAAGATAGCTGTGAAAGTCTGTTCGATGAGGATGAGGAATATGATGAATCGAGGTTCTTATTGAAATACACGCATGTTTCACAAGAGAGCCTCGAATGCGGCTGGAGCGCCTTCATTATTTTGAAACACGCTGTCATCTACAGCCCGGCCTTTTTCTTCGTATATGCCATCAGCCCGCCGGCCGCGATGAGTTCCTGCATAAAGGGCGGCACCGGCGCGACCGTGAAGGTTTTATTCGAAGTAAGATTGCGGACCACGCCCGCATCCGCATCCACCTCGATGTGGTCACCCTCTTTGATGCCCTCAACAGCCTCAACGCTCTCGAAGATCGGCAGCCCCATATTGAAGCAGTTCCGGTAAAAGATCCGCGCGAAGCTCTTTGCCACGACGCAGGACACACCGGCCTCCTTGATGGCGATCGGCGCATGCTCGCGGGACGACCCGCACCCGAAGTTCTTCTCCGCAACGATGATGTCGCCGCGCCTCATCTTCTTCATGAAGTCGGGGTTCGTCGAGTCTTCCATGCAGTGCTTCGCCAGTTCTCCGGGATCGGAGGTATTGAGATACCGGGCCGGGACGATGGCGTCCGTATCGACGTTCGCGCCGAATTTCCATGCATTGCCTTTAAATTTCATGAGAACCTCATTCTAACCACGGATGAACACCGATAAACACGGATAGTAAAAGCCTCTAAATCATTCAAAGAAGTTTCTTTTTATTCGTGTTGCTTTGAGTCTATTCGCGGTGGAGTTTACTGCTCTTGTTTTCCTCAGCGTCCTCTGCGCCTCTGCGAGACAACTGCTTCGCCGTTCTCCGTGTCTCCGCGCCTCCGTGGTGAAAGCCTTTACTTCAGCTCTTCCGGCCTGCCGATCCTTCCGAGCACCGCCGATGCAGCCGCGATCGCGGGATTGGAAAGATACACCTCGCTCTTGGGGTGCCCCATCCTTCCGACAAAGTTCCGGTTTGTCGTGGCAATCGCCCGTTCGCCCGAGGCGAGTATGCCCATGTGGCCGCCGAGGCATGGACCGCAGGTCGGCGTGCTGAAGGCGGCACCGGCGTCGATGAAGATGTCCACGAGGCCTTCTTTAATGCACTGCTTGTATATCGCCTGAGTGGCCGGGATCACGATCATGCGGACATAAGGGTGCACTTTGTGCCCCTTGATGACCTTTGCGGCTTCGCGCATGTCCTCGATCCTTCCATTCGTACAGGAACCGACCACGGACTGGTCGATGTTGATTGCTGCAAGCTGGCTCACGGGCTTCACATTCTCCGGGAGATGCGGACAGGCGATCTGCGGCTCCATGCCGGTCAGATCGTATTCGCGAACTTCCACATAGACAGCCTTCTTGTCGCTCTTGTAGAACTTATACTTACGCCGGGCACGCTTCGCCACATACTTCTCGGTGATCTCGTCGGGTTCGATGATCCCGTTCTTACCGCCAGCCTCAATGGCCATGTTGCAGATCGTCAAACGACCGTACATCGGGAGTTTTTTGATCACTTCGCCGGTAAACTCCATGGCGCGGTAAAGAGCACCATCCACACCGATGTCGCCGATGGTGCGAAGAATAATGTCCTTTCCTCCGACCCACTTGCCGAGTTTGCCCGTGTAGACGAACTTCATGCTCTCCGGTACCTTAAACCAGGCCTCGCCCGTGATCATGGCCGCTGCAACGTCGGTGCTGCCCACGCCCGTCGAGAACGCGCCCAGGCCGCCATAGGTACAGGTATGGCTGTCCGCGCCGATCACTACGTCACCGGGCACCACGATCCCCTGCTCCGGAAGAAGCGCATGCTCGATACCCATGCGCCCAACCTCGAAGTAGAGCGAGAGGTCGTGCTCGCGCGAGAACTGCCGAAGCATATTGCACTGCTCGGCCGAGGCAATGTCCTTGTTCGGCGCAAAGTGGTCCGGTATGAGCGCAATGCGCGCGGGATCGAACACTTTTTTCGCTCCTGCGGCGCGAAACTCCTTGATCGAGATGGGGGCGGTGATATCGTTCGCCAGCACGAGATCGAGCTTAGCGTTGATCAGTTCGCCTGGTTTGACCTCTTTTTTGCCGCAGTGCGCGGCCAGAATTTTTTCCGTAATGGTCATTGGCATAGTGAGTGACTATACAATATCTTAAAACTCTGTGCAACTTTTTTTTCTGTGGTATTTCAGGGGTGAACAGGGTGAAAGAGCGATGGGGTTTCGTAAAAAACGGTCGCTTACGGGTGTCTTATTCAAGAATAAGAATTCTCAAGCTGGCGAGGAGATGCTTTTTATTCTTGTCCGATATCTCGCCAAGGTGATCGCGAAACCTTTTATTATCGATCGATCTCATCTGATCAACGATAATATCTGAATCTTTGTCCAGTCCGGCCTCGCCCTTTTTGAGATGTATGCGCAGGATCGCCGCCTCGGGGTGTATCTTCGTGGTGATCGGGCAGACAATCGTGCTGGGATGATCTTCATTCAGAAGATTCGTTTGTACAACAACCACCGGGCGAACTTTGCCCGGCTCGGTTCCGAATCGAGGATTGAGGTCGGCGGTATAGACGTTGAATTTGCGCGGCGTCATTTCGTCAGTTTGTCTTCGATCAGTTCCAGTTCCCGCAGCGCCTCAAGCGACGACGCCGAAACCAGGCCAGATTCCTTCTGCAACTGCTTCCGCAAAAGCGTTCTTTTCATAAACCTGTTGTAAAAGCTCAAGGCATCGTTAATGTAGGAATTTCTCGGTTTATGGACCGATGCAATGACTTCCTCGGTTTCTGAAAATATATCATCCTTAAGTTTCAGCGAAAGAGTTTTGGACATGGAGCACCTCCTTTACAAGTATCACCAATAGTATATACCTTTCACCAGTGGCCGTCAAGAGCAACAGATTGCAGAACAATGAATAAAATAAATCAATAAGTCATGATCAGGCTTAACGTTCGCCACGTATTAACGTCCACCATGTTCGCGGGGTTTGGGTAATGATGTAAATCAACGTTTCTTGCATGGTTCCCATGCGAAAATTTAGCCAGGCGACCGAGTCCGAGGGTGAAGCATTTCGGACTGTCTGAGCCCGAAGGGCGAGTTTCCGAAATGTACCGAGGACGACCGAGCATGGCGTAAAGAATTTTCGCCGGGTGCCCTTCTTTGGGTCACCTTTCTTGGGCACGCAAGAAAGGTGACAAGAAGCACATGTGCCATGGGGGAGATACATACGCCCCCGTTTCTCGTCACTTGATAGCTTTTTTCGCTTGACGGTGCCCTTTAAATGGGTGACCCTATTGCCCTGCTATCGCCCTGAAAGCTATTGATCCCGCCCAATCTGCCTCATCTTTGGGAAACGGCGCTCGATGTTCTGCAACAAGGCCAGGGCATCTGCGGGTGAAAATGTGTCTCCGATGCACTCGACGCCAAATAGCGGATTGAACCTTCCTTTGAGTTTGTCGTTGATTACAAACGCGCCCCATGAAGCCGGGAGCCTGGGTTCGTCTTTCTTGAAGAAGAAGTTATTGCCGTGAGACGCTGCATTGCGAAGGTGACGAAAGACCTCAAACGCGGGAGATTGATCGTTATGAGCTTCGGCTACAGAGTAGGCAGTGTTGAGAAGCATGCAGCAAAGCGACTTCATCACTGCATCTGCCGTAAGGTCTCCGGACTCGCACAGTGCGTGAACCTGCCCCAAATCTATGGCCAGGTCGGGCCTGACCTTGCCGCGATACCAGGCGATCTTGTCGGGACCAGGAGAAAGCGGGTTTTCCTTTTCGAAAACGGGCCCCATTCCCATGGTTGCCGCGAGGAATGCCATGACCATTTCGAAGAACGGACTTTCTTGTGTAAAAATGAGTGTGGGTGGCTTATTCATCGTACTCTCTCAGTTCCCGACGTGATGCTAATGGATTTTCATAGTTGAGTGATTATACAGGATTCAGAGATTCAGGTAAACCATAAGCGCGGGCCGGGACAAGTCGGAGGTACAAGTACCCTTATCTCGGTTTAGACACCCTGATGCTTATTAAGTGACCAGACTGCTCGATTTGGTGATATACTCGTCCCATCTTGAATTTATTGGAGGTGAGATATGTTTGATTCAACGAGAGATGGGATGTAAAAATGATGACACCAATAGAAGAAAGAGATAAGGCTTTATCAGTAATTGACCCATTTATGCTCGAAATTTCCCTGGTCTACAGAGAATGCTATTTATCAGAAGGGAAAGGTGCGCTTCTTGTTTATGCCGATTCTGTAATAAATGGCAACATTCCCGCTGAGGGTGATTACACAACTAAAAACGATGTTCTTGAAATAATTGACGGCAGTGACGCTAAAGCCGGCCTGGCTGCGCTTTTAAGCACATACGACCCCCATACTGAAGGGATATTGGTTTTAGTTCCGAGCATTAATAATGCGCCATTTTTTGTTACCGTCAAGTTGAAATCGCGGAGCACAGCAGACTGAGTGCAAGAGGAATGGTCACAACTTGGATGAATGAGCTGATCCTACCGCCCTATAAAGGTATGCACCGTAAGAACCAGCGTCCCCTACGTTGTTCTCTAAGAGGTTCCCAACGACAGTACCAACGTCCCCTTCGTGCGTCCCTTCTTACTTGGTCCTTTTTTTAACTTACCGGCGATAATAATTGCTAAATCTTCGATAGTCGATTCTCGTCTGGCAACAATAGCAGCTTGATCGCTCGTTGACATCTGTTTCAGCTTCTGGATCAACTCACGCGCCTGTTCTATCTGCTCCATGGATTCAGACAGAGATTTATTTTGAATCGACAATTTCGTCCCATCAATTAAAGAATCTATGGCAACCCTTGTCCGTAAGAAATTTTGCATAGTAATACCCTGCCTCCTTTTTAAAGTGTAGTGCTCTTATTGTAAGGCATCTTCCTGATAAAAGCGCTAAAAAAGAGCGAAGACCGGGATTAAAAACCCCCAGAGGTTCCCAATTCGACGACTCCTGCCGCATCAGGGAAAAGCAGAATTGTTGTACGGTTTGACCGGAAGGGCCGTGGAGGCAAATCTATCACGGTTATAGAGGATCTTCGGCCTTCGGTTGAAGACAGTGAAAAACTCCTGAAATGAATAAAGGCGAAACCTGGCACACGTGGAACCGTTAAAAATGGAGGACTGGAAATCCAGGAAGAGCACTAACGGCTTGTTGAAAAAGGTCTCTCTTGCAGTCTAATTCGTCATCCCCGTGAAAACGGGGATCCAGTAACAACCTGATAAGCCTGGATTCCCGCCTGCGCGGGAATGACGGAAATGGGAACAAAAATCTTTTTTCAACAGCCTGCTAAAATATAAGACCTCACCCTGTGATGTTCTAAAGCGCCAACTACTTCTTAATTCCGAACCTGAACTGTTTGTTCACAACCTTTTCCACTATTCCGTTCGCGTTTTGTTTGACAACCTTTTTCTTCGCATTGGACTTTTTTGAAAGCTTTTCCTTTTTCGCTAATTTAGCATCCATCTTCAGCTGTTTTTTGAGGATCTTCCGCACATCAGCCATGCGGGCACTCTCTTCGTCAGGTATTTTTGCCGCCGCAGCGTCATCAGATGATGACGGACCGGCATTTTCCGCACGAGCGACACCAAAAGCAGCGGACAGATCGGTGCCTTCAATTTTCCGGGTACTCCTTTTCGAATCCTTTTGGAGAAGGTCCTCCGCCTTGCTCGATATCACGCCTGCGGCGTGACTGATCAAGTCTCCAGCATCCACACCTCGAAGGGTAAAAAAGAGCATCGGATCTTCGTCGAGCCTGGCGCCGATGCCATAGAGCGTCGCTGCAATGTGCCTGCACATGCTCGCCCAGTCCGGACAGGTACAGGCAAACTCGATCTCCCTGGGTGATGGGAACAATCCCGTCTTTCGCTGCATGAACGTTTCTTCGAGTACCGTGGGGAATTTCCCGGCCAACAATTCTTCGAGGGACTCCAGTTTGCCTTTGCACGCGGAGGCGACCAGGTTCCACGTATTTTTATTCAGCTTCTTTATCGTGATCGTGATCGCATAGGGCTTCGCCCGTGAGCCCTGCACCAAAGCCTTGACCTCGCCCGCGCCGACCTGGAGGTCCAGGACCGCTCCGCTCCGGACATCGCTTCTGCCCCCTCCAATCCGGTTGGTGTACTCAGCGTAGGATTCAAGGTTCTTGTTCCACGCCGTGCCCCACCAGGTGCGCGCAATGACGCCGCCTTCGATGATCACGGGCCGAAGGCCCTGCTTTTTCTCCAACTGAGCCAGTTTTTTTTCGGCCTTGCGGACATATTTCGAAAAACTCCGGACTGCCATGCAAACTCCTTATGCTAATACCGAATAGGGTCAGATCCATACTGTTTACGATAAAGTTATGCACCGTAAGAACCAACGTCCCCCTCGTTGCCATGTCTATCTCAACTACACCTACAATCTTGTAGTGGTGTTGACTGAACTTGGGAAAATGCTTCTGAACGTTACGGTTCAGCGGTGGCGGTATGCCGTCCGCCAGACCGGAGGTTGGCTTACTGTTTTTTCCGCCCCCACCATACAGACCTTTATGCCACGATCAGATAAGGTCGAAGCGGTCCAGGTTCATGACCTTGCTCCAGGCCGCGACGAAGTCACGCACGAACTTCGCACTTGCATCGTCCTGCGCATAGACCTCGGCCAGGGCGCGCAGCTGCGAGTTGGAGCCAAAAACCAGGTCAACACGGGTAGCGGTCCACTTGAGTGCGCCTGTCTTGCGGTCGCGCCCTTCGAACGTGTCCCTGGCATCGGACGCGGGCTTCCACAGGGTGTCCATGTCGAGCACGTTGACGAAGAAGTCGTTGGTCAGCGTCCCGGGCCGTTTCGTGAACACGCCATGCTGCGATTGGCCCGCGTTGGCGCCCAGCACGCGCAGGCCGCCGACAAGCACGGTCATCTCGGGCGCGCCCAGGGTCAGGAGGTGTGCCTTGTCCACCAGCATTTCCTCGGCCGACACGGTGAATGCCTTCTCCTGGTAATTGCGGAAACCGTCGGCCTGCGGCTTCAGCACGGCGAACGATTTCACATCGGTCTGGTCTTGCGAGGCGTCAGTGCGACCCGGCTTGAAGGGCACCTCCACCGCGTGACCGGCAGCCTTGGCCGCCGCTTCAACCGCTGCGCAGCCGGCCAGCACGATGAGGTCGGCAAGGGAGATCTTCTTTCCGCCGGACTGCGCACGGTTGAACGAGCGCTGGACGCCCTCCAGGGTCTTAAGCACCCTGGCCAGCTGCTCGGGCTGGTTCACTTCCCAGTCCTTCTGCGGCGCCAGACGGATGCGGGCGCCGTTGGCTCCGCCGCGCTTGTCCGATCCGCGGAAGGTGGAGGCCGAGGCCCAGGCAGTGGAGACCAGCTCCGCCATTGACAGGCCCGAGGCCAGGACCTTCTTCTTGAGGGAGGCAATGTCCTTTTTATTGATCAGTTTATATTTGGCAGCAGGGAGCGGGTCTTGCCAGATCAGGTTTTCGGCCGGGACCTCAGGGCCGAGGTAGCGGGCCTTGGGACCCATGTCGCGGTGGGTCAGCTTGAACCAGGCGCGGGCGAACGCGTCGGCAAGGGCCCGCGGATCTTTGTGAAACCGGCGCGATATGGGCTCGTAGATCGGGTCGAAGCGCAGCGACAAATCGGCCGTGGTCATCATGGGCCGGTGCTTCTTCGATGGGTCATGGGCGTCGGGGATCATGTCTTCCGGCTTCACGTCCTTGGCATGCCATTGATGAGCGCCGGCCGGACTCTTGGACAGCTCCCACTCGTAGCCGAAGAGCATGTCGAAGTACCCGTTATCCCATTTCGTGGGGTTGGGTTTCCATGCGCCCTCGATGCCGCTGGTGGTGGTGTGCACGCCCTTGCCGGTGCCGAACCGGTTGATCCAGCCCAGGCCCATTTCTTCCAGAGGGGCGGCCTCAGGCTCGGGGCCCACCAGTTTTGGGTCGCCCGCGCCGTGCGCCTTGCCGAAGGTGTGGCCGCCGGCGGTGAGGGCCACGGTTTCCTCGTCGTTCATGCCCATGCGGCCAAAGGTCTCACGCACATCGCGGCCCGAAGCCACGGGGTCGGGGTTGCCGTTGGGGCCTTCGGGGTTCACATAGATCAGGCCCATTTGCACGGCAGCCAGCGGGTTCTCAAGCTTGCGGTCGCCGCTGTAGCGCTTGTCGCCCATCCACTTGTCCTCGGAACCCCAGTAGATGTCTTCCTCGGGCTGCCAGATGTCCACGCGGCCGCCGCCGAAACCGAAGGTCTTGAAGCCCATGGACTCCAGCGCCACGTTGCCGGTTAGAATAATCAGGTCGGCCCATGAGATCTTTTTGCCGTATTTCCTTTTGATCGGCCAGAGCAGGCGGCGCGCCTTGTCCAGGTTGCCATTGTCGGGCCAACTGTTGACCGGCGCAAATCGCTGGTTGCCGGTGCCTCCGCCGCCGCGTCCGTCACCGGTGCGGTAGGTGCCGGCGCTGTGCCAGGCCATGCGGATGAAGAGCCCCCCGTAGTGACCGTAATCGGCGGGCCACCAGTCCTGCGAATTGGTCATCAGCGCGGACAGGTCCTTCTTCAAGGCGGCCAGATCAAGCTTCTTGAATTCCTTGGCGTAGTTGAAACGGGGGCCCATCGGGTTGGACTTGGAGGAATGCTGGTGCAGGATATCGAGCTTCAACTGGTTCGGCCACCAGTCGCGGTTCGATGTGCCTCTGCCGGAAGTGGTTCTACCGGATTTGCCCGTTACCGGGCACTTGCTTTCTTCGCTCATCTTCGTTCTCCTTTTTTTTGTGAAGGAAGGCAAACCAGATATCTAAACGGGCCAGTATTGAACTTATTGAGAAAAATAACAGATTTCAGATTGCGTAGAAATATTATATCAAATTATATATGCTATCAGATACGATAATTCAATATTGCCCCGCACGACATCGCGAAATACTGAATGAGTAACGGGGATAGGTTGGGGGGGTCGAAATTTGGATTATTTATATTAACAAATACAAAGTGTTAATATAAGACCCGATAGTATCAAGTTTTTATCGTTGCGCACATCTCTAGCGGTGTGATGCCGTGATAAATACAAGGAGAAAGACGGTGCCCTTTAAATGGGTGACCCTGATATGGTTGACAGTTGTCAAGGAGAAAACAGTTTCCCCGCCCCTCCATGCAAAAGGGATGATATCAGTTATTGCTCCAGGGCATAACCAGAGACGGGACCTATCGGCGACGATTGATCAC
>JALNZF010000041.1 GCA_023229435.1 Nitrospirota bacterium | reverse complement strand
CGTCCCGGTTCTTACTATAATAAAACCATACTATTCCGATCTTCCCCGTTAGAGATCGTCCAGCGTTCACTCGATGGAACACCGGAGATGGCCCCCACAATATCCATAAAGGTAACTACGCAGGTTGTCAGGTTCACGGTTCAAGGTTCATGGTTTAGGATAAACCAACAACGCCGGAACGGCTCGACTGATCGCGCCGAAGTCTTTGAACATATCATTATGCTGAAATTCGTTCAGCGATGTCTGTTCTTCAAATTGTTCGGTCTTCAAGGTTTTTCCAACCTTGAACCATGAACGACTCGACTGAGCGACTCGACTGAGCTCGTCGAAGTCTCGTCGAAGTCCGGGAACGTTGAACCCGGTTAATGACCTCTCAAGGAAAGGCTCATGCAAAAAGACCTCTTCCTCGGCATCGATATCGGTTCGGTGACCATCAAGACCGCACTCTTCGACAGCGACAAGACGCTTCTCTCCGAGTCCTACACCCGTATCAAGGGCGACCCGCTCAGGTCTCTCAAGGACGAGCTTCAGACCCTCACGTCAAAATTCCCCGAAAGCAGCATCATCGCCGCCGGCATTACCGGCAGCGGCGGCAAACAGGTTGCCGGGACCCTGGGGGCCTTGTTCATCAACGAGATACTCGCCCAGTCCGCCTTTGCCGGACATTATCATCCTGATGCGCGCACCATCATCGAGATGGGCGGAGAGGACGCGAAGCTCATCACCCTTGCCCGCGATGCGGTCTCCCCGGGGGTCAGGATCGAAGACTTTTCCATGAACGCGGCCTGCGCAGCGGGCACGGGCTCATTTCTCGATCAGCAGGCGTCACGCCTTCACTTCACCATCGAAGAGTTCAGCGCCATCGCCCTCAAATCCAAGACGCCGCCGCGTGTCGCGGGCCGGTGCAGCGTTTTCGCCAAGAGCGACATGATCCACCTCCAGCAGAGCGCCACTCCGGATTACGATATTGTGGCCGGGCTCTGTTTTGCCATGGCCAGAAACTTCAAGGCCACCGTGGGCAAGGGCAAAAAGTTCCTTACGCCTCTTTTGTTTCTGGGCGGTGTGGCCGCGAACCTCGGCATGCGCAGGGCCTTCCGCGAGGTACTCGCCCTGTCGGAATCCGATCTGTGTGTACCCGAGCACTTTTATACCTCGGGTGCGATAGGCGCAGGGCTCATGGTCATGGAACAGTCCGGTCATCCTGAGTTGTACCGCGGAGTGTCCGCGCTTGCCGCCTACCTCTCCTCAGGAGAAAAGAGCGCGCCTTCCGGCGTGGCCCCTCTCGCCGATCCCCGCGGCATCATGCCGAATCCGGACTGTGATGCATCACCAGACGCGGACGGGCTGATCGAGGTCTATCTGGGAGTGGATGTGGGGTCCGTCTCGACCAATGTGGTCGTGATCGATAAGCACCTGCGTGTGCTGTCCAAACGCTATCTGCCCACGGCAGGCAGGCCGATCGAAGCCGTCAAACAGGGTCTTGCGGAAGTGGGCGAGGAAATAGGCGCGCGGGTGAAGATCCTCGGGGCGGGCGCCACGGGTTCAGGCAGGTATTTAACGGGAGACATGATCGGCGCCGACGTGGTCAGGAACGAGATCACGGCCCAGGCGACCGCCGCCGCGGCCATCGATCCCACGGTGGACACTATCTTCGAGATCGGCGGACAGGACTCGAAATATATCAGCCTCCGTGACGGGGCGGTGGTTGACTTCGAAATGAACAAGGCCTGCGCCGCGGGCACGGGTTCATTCCTTGAGGAGCAGGCAGAGCGGCTCGGCATAAGCATCAAGCAGGAGTTTCAAGACATGGCTTTCAAGGCACTATCGCCCTGCAGGTTCGGCGAGCGATGCACCGTGTTCATGGAGTCCGATCTGGTACACTCCATGAACACCGGCTCGGGCGTGGAAGAGCTTACCGCCGGGCTCGCGTATTCCATTGTCTACAACTATCTCAACAAAGTGGTGGCCGGCAAGCGCGTCGGGGACCGCATCTTCTTCCAGGGCGGAGTTGCCGCGAACAGGGCCGTCGTATCGGCCTTTGAGGCGATCACGAACAGGCCTATCACGGTCCCGCCGCACTACGAGGTTACCGGCGCGATCGGCGCGGCCATCCTTGCCATGCGCGAACGCTCGGGGACAAGTACCTTCAAGGGTTTTGACCTGAGCAAGCGTGATTACCGTGTCACGACCTTCGAGTGCGCCGAGTGCCCGAACCGCTGTAATATCCGCAGGGTGCTCTTTGACGGAGAGAAACCGCTCTTTTACGGCAGCCGGTGCGAGAAGTATGACGTAAAGAAAAAAAAGACGTCTTCCGGCGCGGCGCCGGACCTGTTCGCGGAGCGGGAGGACCTGCTCATCGCCGCGACCACGCATCATCAGCTTGCTGATGATGCGCCGAGCATCGGCATTCCGCGGATGCTGTATGTGAACGATTTCCTGCCGTTCTTTCAGACCTTCTTTGCCGAGCTTGGCTACCGCGTGGTGCTGTCGGATCGCACGAACCGGACGCTGATCAACCGGGCGCTCGAGGCCACCGTTGCCGAGACCTGCTTTCCCGCCAAGGTCGCGCTCGGACACATTCAGGACCTTATTGATAAAAAAGTGGACGTCCTGTTCCTGCCGAGCTTTATCCGGCTTCCCGCCTCCGGGGACCAGGACAAAAACGCACAGGCCTGTCCCTATGCCCAGGCGTTACCGTATATCGCCAGATCATCGGTCCGCATCGGTGACATCAAGGCGATCGAACCGGTCCTGTACCTACAGGATGCGCGTCATTTCAGCAGGAGCATGCAGATGCTGGGTGCATCGCTCGGCAAGGGCAGGGCAGCGGTAAAGAAGGCGCAGCGGGCCGCCCTTCAGGCACAGGAAAAATTCCTTCATGCCGTTGAGGAGCGCGGCCGTGCCGTCCTTTCCGCGATCAAGCCCGGAGAAAAGGCGGTCGTGCTTGTTGGCCGGAGCTATAACACCTGCGACCCCGGCCTGAACCTGAACCTGCCGTCCAAGATACGGGATTTGGGCATACAGGCCATCCCCATGGATTTTCTTCCTCTCCACAGCGTGGACAGCACCGGCCTCGAGAACATGTACTGGTTGTCGGGGCAGAAGATCATGGCTGCGGGGAGGATCATCAGGGAACATCCGAACCTCTACCCCCTCTATATCACGAACTTCGGGTGCGGACCGGATTCGTTCATCACGCACTTCTTCAGGGATGAGATGGCAGGCAAACCCTTTCTCCAACTCGAGATCGATGAGCACAGCGCCGATGCCGGGGCGATTACGAGGATCGAGGCGTTCCTGGACAGCCTTAACAACGCGGGGCAGAGCAAACCGCGCGGGCCGTTCTCGGTCCGAAGCAGGAGCACGGGAACGATACGCACGAAAAAGGTCTATTTCCCGCCCATGACCGACCACGCGCATGCCCTCTCCGCCGCGTTCCGGGCCTGCGGCGTGGATACCGAGGTGCTGCCCGATTCGGATGACGAGACGGTGCGGATCGGCAGAAAACACAGTTCGGGCCGCGAGTGCTATCCCCTTGCGCTCACCACCGGCGATATGGTAAGGGCGATACGAAGGCCGGGCTTCGATCCGGACAGAAGCGCCTTCTTCATGCCTTCGGGAAGAGGACCCTGCCGCTTTGGACAATATCACCGCTACCACCGGCAGGTGCTCGACAACCTGGGACTCGATCGCGTGGATATCCTCTCGCCCATGCAGGACGAGTCGGTCCACAGCGACTTCCACGCGCTCGACAGGAATTTTGTGCTGCTGTTCTGGCGGGGCGTGTTTGCCGTGGACATGCTGCAGAAGGCGCTCTGGGAATACCGGCCGTACGAAAAGCGGAAGGGACAGACGGACCGCGTCTATCAAAACGCGCTGAACGCGGTGAGCGCTGCCATCGAGCGGAGGGCGGACCTGGTCCCCGTGCTGCGTGATGTCTATGAGGACTTCTCCGCCATCGAGATCGCCGAGCGCACCAGGCCGGTCATCGGCGTGGTGGGCGAGATCTATATTCGCTCCAACCGGTTCAGCAACGAGGACGTGGTACGGCAGATCGAGCGGCTTGGCGGCGAGGCCTGGGTCGCACCGATCTCCGAGTGGATCCTGTACGTGAACGCGACGGCCAAGGTGTCGGCAACGAGAAACCGGTCATGGAATGCCCTGCTCAAGGCTCACCTGACCGGAATGGTCCAGCGCAGGGACGAACGCCGGCTCCTGAGCGGTTTCAATGGGAATCTCCGGAGCCTGCACGAACCGAGCATAGAACAGACCCTGCGCCGCGCCGCGCCCTACATCCACCATTCCTTCGAGGGAGAGGCCGTGCTGTCCGTGGGCAAGGCCATCGATTACATCAACCGGGGCGTCTCGGGCATCGTGAACGTGATGCCCTTCACGTGCATGCCTGGCACCATCGCGAGCGCTGTGCTCAAACGCGTGCGGGAAGAACACGATAACATTCCCCTCCTGAATATCGCCTACGAAGGACAGGGCGATTCCCAGACCCTCACCCGGATCGAGGCGTTCATGCATCAGGCAAAGTCGTATAAGGAAACAAGGAAGTCACGGGGTATGCCTCAAAAGGGAAAAACGGCAAATTGAACCGCCTTTTCCCAGGATATCAACTATTTTCCTATGGTATGTTTTTTTTCAATTATCAGCTTGACATAATAAGGGGAAAACGGTATTCTTACGTATCCGCGGAGAATTCCCGGAAAATTTTAATTGAGAAGCAGAGGAGAAACAGAAATGGCAAACGGTGTAGTGAAGTGGTTCAACAACAGCAAGGGGTTTGGATTCATCACGCAGGAGAACGGTGAAGATGTATTTGTGCACTTTTCGGCGATTTCGGGCGACGGTTTCAAGTCCCTGAACGAGGGTGACAAGGTGACCTTCGAAGTCGTGAAGGGCCCCAAGGGTCTTCAGGCGGCGAATGTAGCCAAGGCCTAAGAAACCTCTAAAAAAATTTATCTAACAACTCCAAAAGCCCCGGAGCGATTCGGGGCTTTTTTTATTGCTCTAGATGAGACAAACGAGGACAAGGGATAGATGTACCACAAAGGCGCAATGGCCTTACGATAAGGAGCCACAGTGAAATTCCAAATATTCAAGTTCCATCCGAGCATCGCGGCAGGTATCAAGGCGCTCGGCTATACTACCCCAACCCCTATTCAGGACCAGGCGATTCCGCCGGTACTGGAGGGGCGCGATGTCATGGGCCTGGCGCAGACCGGGACCGGGAAGACGGCCGCTTTTGTGCTGCCGATCCTTCAGCGCCTGCTGCCTGGCCCGCGCGGCCGTGTCCGCGCCCTGATCATTGCTCCCACGCGGGAGCTTGCCGAGCAGACCCACGTGTCCATCGTAGCGCTCGGCCGCGACACGAAATTGCGCAGCGCCACCATTTACGGCGGCGTTGGCGTGAACCCCCAGATCCAGAAACTGCGCGCCGGCGTCGAGATCGTCGTGGCCTGCCCCGGACGTTTGCTTGACCACCTCAACCAGAAAACGATCGACCTGTCGCATGTGGAAGTGCTCGTGCTGGACGAGGCGGACCGCATGTTCGACATGGGTTTCCTGCCCGATATCCGAAGGATCATCAAGCAGGTGCCGGCCAAACGCCAGACCCTGTTGTTCTCGGCCACGATGCCCGATGACATCCGGAAACTGGTGCGCGAAGTCCAGCATGACCCGGTCACGGTGCAGATCGGCCATGCCGCGCCGGCGAACACGGTATCACACGCGCTCTATCCGGTCGAGCAGCATCTCAAAACAGCGCTTCTCATGGAGATCCTCAAGCACACGGATACGGAATCCATTCTGATCTTTACGCGGACGAAGCACCGGGCCAAGCGCATCGGGCAGCAGCTCGAAAAGGCAGGCTACAAGGCCGCATCGCTCCAGGGCAACCTGTCGCAGAACAAGCGCCAGGCGGCGCTCGACGGGTTCAGGGACGGTTCGTACCAGATCCTTGTGGCAACCGATATCGCGGCCCGCGGCATCGATGTTTCGAGCATATCCCATGTCATCAACTATGACATTCCCGACACCGCGGACGCCTACACGCACCGGATCGGCCGCACCGGCCGGGCCGCGAAGACCGGTGATGCCTTCACCTTTATCACCCGTGAAGACGAGCCCCTGGTCAAGAGCATCGAGCGTGTGCTTGGCGACAAGATCGAACGACGGATCCTGAAGGACTTTGATTACAGAAAAGCGGCGCCGGCCCGCGATGCCGAGTTTGCACGCCCGCCGCGCGAACCTCAGCGCCGCAGGGAGCATTCCGCGGCGAAGCCTGCAGGGGTCCGCACCGCCGCGGTCCATAAACCGGCACAGCCGGGGGCAAAACCGCATGGAGCTGCACCACGTTCTTTCGGCACACGGACGTTTAAGCCGAGCCGGCCGCGTAATCCGGGTCGCTGAACAGTTTTTAATAAAATGTAATTACTCAGGTCAGTTACTTCGCGTTGTCGCAAGGAGCGCTGGGGGACATCGATCCTTCGACAAGCTCAGGACAGGTTTTCCGACCCCGGCACGAACAGCATTCGCGGCGCTTCCGCTTCGCTCGCGCCGCCAGGATTTTCGGAGGACCGCCGCCGGATCCTGCAGTCGTGCTCTTATTGCGACTACGCTCCGCAACCGACCTGAGTAGTTACAAAAAATAAAAAAAGGCGGTGATTGCTCACCGCCTTTTTTGTTCCTATTCTTTGTTCCCGGATTTCTGCTTATGCCCACCGGCTCTGACTGCTAAATTTGGATTTGCGGAAATCTCCGAATTTTCCGCCATCCTGCTTTACGCTCTTCCTCTCGTCCCTGGAGAATCTTCCATCAGAATCCGACCGACGAGCAGGTTTCGAACCGAAAGGGGTTCTCGGTGCGGCGTTCTGCCCGTATCGTTTTCCTGCTGAGGCGCCCTGCCAGCGTTTTCCCGATGACGGCGCCGGGCTGCTGCTTCCACTGCTCGAGCGGCGCAAGGGGCGCGCCGGCTCCAGTCCCGCGATAACCATCTGCGGGATGCTTTGTCCGATGTAGCGTTCGATGCTGCGCAGTGAGTCTACTTCCCGGGACGAAGCAAAGGAGATGGCGATGCCCGTTGCTCCTGCCCGCCCGGTGCGGCCGATGCGGTGCACGTAATCCTCGGCGTTCTTAGGAAGGTCGTAATTGATGATATGGGTGATGCCGATGACGTCGAGCCCGCGCGCGGCAACGTCCGTTGCCACAAGCAGCCGGATCTTTCCGCGCTTCATGTTCATGATGGTGCGGTTGCGGGCGTTCTGGCTCATGTCGCCGTGCAGCGCCGCGGCTGAATGGCCCTGGGCGTGCAGTTCGTTCGCCAGCTGATCGGCGTTCCGTTTGGTGCCGGAAAAAATGATAGCCCTGGTCATGCCGGTGTCGGAGATCAGGTGTTTGAGCAGGCGGTTCTTATGCTGCATATCGTCGGCCGCGTGAAGACGCTGTTCGATCGTTTCAAGCGTGGTTTTCTTCCCAACGATCTCGACCCGTATCGGGTTTTTGAGCAGGCGCTGGGCCAGCTTTGCCATGGTGTTATCCATGGTGGCCGTGAACATGAGCGTCTGGCGTGATTCCGGCGTGGCCGCGGCGATGGTGTCCACTGCCTCGCTGAAACCCATATCGAGCATGCGGTCGGCTTCGTCAAGGATCAGAAGCTCAAGGCGGGAAAAGTCAATGCGTCCCCGTTCCATATGGTCCATGAGACGTCCGGGAGTGGCGACGATGATGTCCACGGGCTGCGATAACAGCCTCTGCTGTTCGAAGTAGGGCATGCCGCCGAGGATCACACCGCTCCGGATGCGCATGAATTTACCATACGTGCTCACGGCAGCGGTCACCTGGTTGGCCAGTTCGCGCGTGGGCGTCAGCACGAGCACGCGGGGGCCTTTGGACCTTCCCGTGGACTTTGAAGGCACGCTGAGAAGCTGGAGCGCGGGCATTACGAAGGCCGCGGTCTTGCCGGTCCCGGTCTGGGCCGTGGCGATCAGGTCCTGACCTGCCAGGGCCTTGGGAATGGCCTGCTCCTGGATGGGCGTGGGCGTGGTGTAGCCGCACAGTTTTATTGCTTTGAGGATCGGTTCGATGAGCTGCAATTTTGAAAAAGACATGATACTCCTTTGATCTCTTACGTCGGAATGAAGTTCTATTCATTCCGGAAACAGAAATCCCGTTAAGGGTTTGCGTGCAGGCCGCAGGGGCACAAAGGTATCCCTGAGAGCGGAGACGACGCCAGCACAAATATGACCGGCATAACTACATCGTTCGCCAACCATAGGTGCTGCTGTGATTTCAGAGTGGGAGCTGAAAACAAGGGGGGTTAG
This sequence comes from Nitrospirota bacterium, assembly GCA_023229435.1. Lineage (NCBI taxonomy): Bacteria > Pseudomonadati > Nitrospirota > Nitrospirota bacterium. The sequence goes on along the minus strand of JALNZF010000041.1, from coordinate 12,026 downwards.
AGATCGATGATATGAAGGGCAGAGAGATGGTGACGTGTGTGTGTACTTCAGTCAAATCCTGCCGCAATGTTAAACAGTCGACGTGCATAATACAGTATTATGAAGGAATAGCAAGAACTATTTTGAAAATATGGAGATAATTATGTGGAGTAAGTGCATCAAAGCGGGCGCAATTATGCAGATTGCACCATACGATACGTTTTATGGTTTAGGGAGCAGGCATGACACGGTTTAAAAAAACGGTGTAAAAAACAGTTGACATCCGGCGTATCGTCCTACATAATGTAGGACAGGAGGGTATTATGCCGACTAGTACGCGTCTTGATAAGGAAACCGAGGCCCTGCTGAAGAAGGCCGCCGAATACGCCGGGGTCACAAAATCAGCACTGGTGCGTGAATCCATCCGGGAGTATTGCGTGAAGATCGTGGAAAAAAAGCAACGGACGCCGTGGGAGATATATCAGGCGATTCATAAGTCCGGTGGCAGCGGCCATGGTCAACGGGTGGCCAAGGGGAAGGAAATACTGAAAGAGAAATTTGAGGGGATGCGCAAGAGATGGTCATCGTAGATACCGGCCCGCTTGTGGCTCTGTTTGATGATTCGGAAGAGCAACATGAGGTATGCTATGCGGCCATGAAGGCACTCCAGGCGCCTCCGGTAACCACGTGGCCAGTGCTCACGGAGGCATTCTATATGCTCGGGGGCTGGCGGAAAGGCCAGTCTGAACTTTGGGATTTCATCCTGTCCGGCGGCGTACGCATTGAGGATATTCCCGAAGAGCGCTACTCCCGCATACGGGAACTGATGGAAAAATACGCCGACAAGCCGATGGATTTCGCGGATGCATCCGTTGTTGTGATATCCGAGATGCATAAGGCGAAGACCATATTCACCCTCGATCGTCATGATTTTACCATCTATCGTCCGAAGCACACTCCGCATTTCCAGATCATTCCGTAATTCCCTCGTTCAATTTTGCAGATCCGTCCTCACCGTAAAACCTTATAAAGGCATGCTGGGGCGGGGGTTCAGGTCAAGGCTTGAGGTCTCGCCGCGTCGGTAGTGGAGATATCCCGCGAGGGCGATCATGGCCGCGTTGTCGATGCAGAGGCCCATGGCCGGGAGATAGAGTGTGATGCCGTGCTTCGCCGCTTCATCCGCCATTCTTTGCCTGAGCAGACTGTTCGCGGCCACGCCGCCGGCAACCACGATCTTGTCCACGCCTGTCCCGGTCGCCGCTTGCAGGGTCTTGTCAACGAGCGTGTCCACGACAGCAGCCTGGAAGCTGGCCGCCATGTCCCTGATGTTCAGGCCCGGGTCGAGTCCCTTGTCCTTGCTCCGAAAGAGGGCAAGGTGGTTTCTGACCGCGGTCTTGAGGCCGCTGAAGCTGAAGTCGTAACCTTCCAGACGGCCTCGCGGAAATTTTACTGCTTCGGGATTTCCCTCCTGTGCAAGTTTGTCGAGCACCGGACCGCCGGGGTATTCGAGGCCCAGCAGCTTTGCCACCTTATCATATGCCTCGCCCGCAGCATCGTCACGCGTTTGGCCGAGGAGCCGGTATTCGCCAAGGTTCTTGACGTGGTAGATCGCTGTATGTCCACCCGACACGAGCAGGGCGATATAGGGGTAACCGATGCCGGGATACTCGATGTGCGCGGCGAGGATGTGGCCTTCACCGTGGTGCACGCCGATGAAGGGGATGCCGCGCGCATAGGCGATGGCCTTGGCAGCGGACACTCCCACGAGCAGCGCGCCGATAAGGCCGGGCGTGTACGTGACCGCTATAAGGTTGATGTCCGTGAGCGTAACCGAAGCGGAGGCCAGCGCCTCGCGGATGATGGGCATGAGGTTCCTGAGGTGCTCCCGCGATGCCAGCTCGGGGACCACACCGCCGAATTTTTTATGGATTTCGATCTGCGAGGAGACGATGTTCGACAGGACCTTTTCGTCCTGAAGCACGGCGGCCGCGGTTTCATCGCATGAGGTCTCTATTCCGAGGGTTAGCATAATGATGGATGAACGGGGAAGTATTGCAAGAGGGGTCAGGGGCCAGTAATCAGGGTGCAGGAAAAACGCGTAAACGCATCCCCTGAACCCTGAACCCTGAACCCTGAACCCTGAACCCTGTTGTTCTACTGCATCAGCCTCGACACCGGCACGATCTCGATCCCCTGGGCGCCGATCTCGGCAAGCCACTTCCTGAGTTCGCTGAGTGTGGCCGGATGCGGATGCCCGATGCCGATGGCCTTGCCATGCTTTCGCGCGATGTCTACCAGCTCATCAAGCTGCTTTCTAATATAAGCGGGATTGTCGCCCTCGTTATCAAGGAACACATCCCGCTTGGCGGCTTTCATGCCAAACTCGATGGCTGTCGCGTAGGCCACGCTCTTGGGGTTGGTGAAGCTGTCGAGGAAGAATAGGTTCCGGGCCTTGAGCTCCGCCATCAGGAATTTCATGGCTTCCTTGTTTTCCGTGAGCGCCGAGCCTTCATGGTTGTTAACACCGACAGCTCCGGGTACCGATACCAGATCTTCGCTCACGGTGTTCATGAACGCCATGGGAGTCATATTCGCGCTCAGGGTGCCGGGAGATTGCGTTTTTTCGTGGTTCTTCAATGGCTCCATGGGCAGATGGAGAAGGACTTCACGGCCGGACTGCTTTGCCAGCTCGGCAATACTTGTTGATTGCGCAAGTCCCGGCAAAACAGCGAGGGTGATCTTTCCGGACAGCGCGAGGACCTCTTTCGCCTGTTTTACATCCTGACCCAGATCATCGATCACAATGGCCACGGGGACCGTTCTTTCATAAGACCCTGCAACCAGGCTTTCAGAATGTTTTTTCGTTTCTTTTTTGTCTTTCTTGCTTTTCTTCGCGGTTTTTTTCTGGAGCGGTTCCTGCTTCTGTGCTTGTATAACGGGCTTCTTTTCTTCCGCAACCCTGAACTTGCGGAGCGGGCCCCAGAGCGTGAGCGCGATCACGAGCACGGCAATGATGATCCCGATGATGACGGAGCGGTCGAACTTGCCGCTTTTGACTTTTTCCCATACTTTCTTTGCCATGGCAAGATTTATACAATATTACGGCAAAAAAGGCCAGATGTTTTTTGTTGATCACGGCGGCAAGGGATGCTGATGCTGATGAAGGGGGCTTTTTACGTTTTTTGGCTTGACTTACTCGGTGTTGGATTTTATACTGCATGCCACACACGCACATTCAAAACGTATTGCGCAGAGAAGGGATGAATCGGATATGAGCTTTGAATATATTCAAGAAATACCGCAGCCCCAGAATATCCTTGCGTCGATGCCGCTTTCCCCGGAACTGGCGGAGATCAAGAAAAAACGCGACCAGGACATCAAGGCGGCGCTTGTCCGCGAAAACAACAAACTGATCCTGATCATCGGGCCGTGTTCGGCACATGATGAGGACGCGGTGTGCGATTATATCGCGCGGCTGGCAAAGGTCCAGGACGAGGTGAAAGACAGGATCATCATCATCCCGCGCATCTACACCAACAAGCCGCGCACGACCGGGATCGGGTACAAGGGCATGGCACACCAGCCGAAGCTCCAGGAAAAGCCGAATATCGTGGAGGGCATCAAGGCGATCAGGAAGATGCACCTGCGCGCGATCAAGGAGTCCCATCTTCCCGCCGCCGACGAGATGCTCTACCCCGGCAACTATCCCTACCTTGAGGATGTCCTGAGCTATGTTGCCGTGGGCGCCCGTTCGGTCGAGAACCAGGCGCACCGTTTGACGTGCAGCGGCCTCGATATTCCCGTGGGCATGAAGAACCCGACGTCGGGCGATATGGAGGTGACGCTCAATTCCATCCAGGCCGCCCAGGCGCCCCATGTATTCAGCTACAACCGCTGGGAAGTGAAGACATCCGGCAATCCGCTCACGCACGCCGTGCTTCGGGGCGCGGTGGACCATCATGGCCTCGCGGTGCCGAATTATCATTATGAGGACCTCCATACCTTCGCCGAGTCCTATCAAAAGCGCGGACTCACCAATCCCGCGATCATTGTGGACACGAACCACGCGAACTCCGACAAGAAGTTTGCCGAACAGCCCCGGATCGCCATGGAAGTGATGCAGAGCCGACGGCATTCGTCCATACTCAGGGACCTGATCAGGGGCTTCATGATCGAGAGCTTCATCGAAGAAGGCGCGCAGAAGGTGACGGAGAACGTGTATGGCAAGTCCATCACCGACCCGTGCCTGGGATGGAAGGACTCGGAAAAGCTGATCCGGGATTTGGCGGGGATGGTGTAATAAGTTCGGAGTGGGGAGTTCGGAGTGCGGAGAGTAAGATCATGGAATTGTTCGACGCAATACAGGGAAGAAAAAGCATCCGCAAATTCAAGCGGACGCCGGTGCCTGATGAGGATGTAAATACGATCCTCGACGCAGGCAGACGCGCGCCCTCGGCGAACAACACCCAGCCGTGGCGGTTTGTCGTCATCAGGGACAGGGCGCTTCTGGGGAAGATGGCTGATGCGGCGCGGGAGATGGTCGACCGGATGCTCCCGTATGCCGAGGACGAGAAACAGGCCCAGCGGCTTGCCGCGTACAAGAGCAGCTTTTATACTTTTTTTGAGAATGCCCCGGTCGTGATCGCCGTGTTCATGGGAAAATACAGCGCGGGAACGGACCGTCTGCTTGCCAGGATGGGATATTCAGCCGGGGACATCCTGCGGCTCCGGCCCCTGCCTGGTTTGCAGAGTGTTTCCGCCGCCATCCAGAACATGCTGCTCGCAAGTCATGCGCTCGGCTACGGTTCCTGCTGGATGACCGGCCCGCTCGTGGCGCAGGAGGCATTCGAAAAGTTGCTGGACTACGACAAGGATACCTTTATTGCCGCCCTGTTGCCGGTCGGCGTGCCTGACGAAGACCCGCCCGCGAGGAATCGTAAGGGGCTTGAAGAGATCGTAAAACAGATTCTGTAGTCTTATTATTGGTTAAAAAGGAGAGAAACCATGAAACGTTCTAACGCGCAAATTGCTTGCCTGATCTTAGTGGCCTTGTTTATGTCGTTGTTGTCATGCAGCAGCGGCGGAGGAGGAGATAACGGCACTGCCGGCTCACGCAAGTGGACCTATATGGTCTATATCGGCGGGGATAACAACCTGTCGGATGCCGCTGTAGCCGACCTGAATGAAATGGAAACGGTCGGATCTTCGGACAATGTCGCAATTGCGGTGCAGGTGGAGTTAAGCCCGAGGTATACGGCAGGCGCTCCGTCAGACACGTACCGGATCCTGGTCCAGCAAGACAGTGATCCGAATAACGTGAGTACGCAAGGCGACAGCATCGGCAACGTTGATATGGCAAATCCGGCCACGTTGAAGGCCTTTATCAACTGGGCGAAAGACACGTATCCGGCGGAGCATTATGCCCTCGTGGTCTGGGACCACGGCGCCGGCTGGAAAACGAAAAAGTTTTCCAGTCCTGCGAGAGGCGCGGTCCAGGATGAAACGAGCGGGACATTCATGAGCCTGCCCGATCTGGCAAAGGGAGTCGCAGATTCCGGCGTCCATTTTGACATCATCAACTTTGACGCCTGCCTCATGGCTATGTACGAAGTGGCCTATGAGTTCAAGGGATTGACCGACTATATGGTCTTTTCAGAGCAGACCGAGCCGGGCGAGGGGGACCCCTATGATACGATCCTCGCCGCCCTTGCCGCGAACCCCTCAATGAGCAGTCGGGACCTCTCGAGCACGATCGTGACCAAATATGACGCGTTCTATACAACCAATGACCGTGGCGGGACCACAAAGTCAGCCGTGGATATGTCGAAGCTTGACGCGCTCGACATGAAGTTGCTTGCGCTCGGCACGGCACTGAAGAGCGATGCTGCCAGCTCCGGTGTAATGACAACGGCCCGCACGATCAGACTGGACTATGCCTATGAGGCTAACCATGATCTTGGAGACTTGTGTGACTATCTGGCGACCAGCGCTGCCGGACCCGCAGTGAAAACCGCCGCCGCTGAGGTTAAGACTGCCCTCACCTCCATGGTTATCGCCAATCAGACGAACGGAACGGACATGGCGAATTCCGCTGGTCTTGCTGTATACCTTCCTCTGGCAAGTGAAACCAACACTGCTGATCTTGGCAGTTATTCGCTTCTTGCCAGTAACAAGACCAGCCGGGCAGCTGCATCGGGGACCTGGGGATCATACCTGGAAACGCTTATCAGCGGTGCCGGCGGAGGAACAGCAATATACAAGCCGGGTAATTTTGGCATTAAAATTGTCTGGACCAATGTGAGCGACCAGTCTTGCAACGCTGATGTTGATCTCTATGTATTCGAACCAACACCGAGTGGAACCGGGGACCTTTTTGCACCCTGGATGGGACAGACCAGCCCGAATGGATTTTTCTCGGCAGACTCCGCTGCCTCAGGGAAGTCTGAAGAATATTACCTTGCCAACGAACAGGTGTTAGCCGGGGAATACTACTTCCTGGTCAATTATTATGCTGACGGGGCGACATGTACTAAGGCAAAGGTTCATATCTATTTATACGATCCTGCTTCTCTTGGAGACAGTAACTGGCATGAAGCAACGTCTGCTCCGGTGTCGTTGGACCTTTCAAGCCCATGGACAAACCAACCGCTCACCTCGATCGCGGATCTGAACAACTATTCCGACTGGTGGGTGCCGTTTTACATAACGAAAGATTCGGACATGACTCAGATTGTGAGCGGATCGAACCCGCTGGAACTGAACAAGCGGTCGCAAATGATCATTCAATACAAGAAAGGTTTCCGGTTATTTTAGACCGGCAACCACAGGGAGAAAATACTGATGCAATACTCTTTGCAAAGGCTGACATCTCTATTGATGAGTTGCGTATTGTTTTTTTTATGCACGGCGATAAATGGCGCACAGGCCTCGGGGGCGCATGCCCCCTCTAAGGAAGTTGCGGGCAAGGAAACCAATATCACGATAAAGCGGATACTTGATGATACCCGGAGCTTTGAGGGCAAGGATGTCACGGTGCAGGGAATTAATCGGGGCTGGACCGGTAAATGCGCATCCTCCACAATGCTTACGAGAAGCGATTGGATCCTGGAGGATGAAACAGGCTGCATCTATGTCACCGGACGCATGCCGACCGGGTCTTCTCCCGATAAGTCGCAAGGCGAGCGCATTGTTGTCCAGGGCAAAGTGATTTTTGGGAGCACGGGGAAGCCGATCATAAAAGCGGAAAAGCTCGTGCCGATGCAAAAGTAAGGCTCGATGGTTTCGTAAGAAGTCGTCATACCCGCGAAAGCGGGTATCCAGGGGTCAGGGATATATAAAAAAATACTGGATTCCCGTTTGCACGGGAATGACGGAATATACAATATTTAGACTTTTTATAAGTTCAATTAACTTGCTTCGGCACCATTAGTTTGCCGCAGGTATTTTGATACGATCGCGTCAGAGGGAATGTTCCATGCGAATAGCCGGTATACAGATCAGCGCTGGTCCGGACGTTGAAAGGAACATCCAGCGCGCCGTGGAAATGGCCGAGGTGGCGGCTGAAAAGGACGCCAGGGTCATCTGCTATCCCGAACTGTTCCTGAACACCTGGTTCCCGAAAAAGGAAAACCAGGCTCACTTCTCATGGGCACTCAGCTCGCTGGGCGGGACCCTCGGCCGGTTCCAACAGGTTTCCGAGAAGACCGGGGCCGTGCTCATTGTCCCGTTCTTCGAATCCGTCAGCGGAAAATACTTCAACAGCGCGGCGGTCTTTGATTGCGGCAAACAGCTCGGCATCTACCGCAAACTGCACCTTCCGAATATTCCCTTCTATCGCGAACAATTCTACTTTTCCAACGGAGACTCCGGGATCCCCGTGTTCGAGACGTCGCAGGGCAGGATCGGCGTCCAGATCTGCTGGGACAATCTTTTCCCCGAGGGCAGCCGGGTCCTCGCGCTCAAGGGCGCCGAGGTCGTGTTCGCGCCGACAGCCTCGTCGCTCAATACGCACAACCTCTGGGAACGGGCCATATGCGCCAACGCCTTTGCCAACAATATGTTCATCTTCCGGGTCAACCGTGTGGGGCAGGAGGACGGCGTCTCGTTCTACGGCAGGAGCTTCTGCGTGGATCCCTGGGGCGAGATGGCATCCGAGCTTGCCGGCGGCAAGGAAGCGATCGTTCTTGCCGATATCGACCTCGCGGAACGCGCCGCCGCCACGGAGACCTGGGGATTCCTCAAGAACCGCAAGCCCGGCGAGTATGGCGATCTGGTGAAATAATGCGGCTGGGCGTGCGCCTTTCAAAAAAAAATACATCCCGGTCTATGCCTGACTATCACCCTCCCCAACCCCTCCCGTCGAGGGAGGGGCTACGAAGTGCTCCCTCTCCCCTCCGAGGGAGAGGGTTGGGGTGAGGGGGGGGGAAGCTGCCGGTAAAAAGCAGGATTCTTCGCGGAGTTTATCCTGAGGCGCTGAAAACAAGATTCTTCGCTGCGCTCAGAATGACAAGCCGGGCTGATGGCATTTGTGGAACAGTTTCAAAAAGGGGCTAAAATACCATGAGTGTATTGATCGGGAAAGAAATCATTAAAGCTTTAAAAAATGGATCGATCAAGGTCGAACCGCTCGACAAATCGCAGATCGGACCCGGTTCGATCGATCTTTCTCTCGGTAATGATTTCAGGGTTTTTAAAAAGCAATCAAAGATCTATCACGTAAAAAATGATTCTCATTTTCAGGACATAACCAGGGTTGTTCATGTGAAAGACGGCGATCATATCGTTATCAAGCCGGGCGAGATGATCCTGGGGATCACGAAAGAAAAGGTAACTCTTGCCGACAACATATCCGGCCGGCTTGAAGGGAGAAGCAGATTCGCGCGTTTTGGACTGACGGTTCATGTTACCGCTGGTTTTATGCATCCCGGCATCTCCAACCATCAGGTACTGGAAATAGTAAATATGGGATATGGACCGTTGGCGTTATATCCGGGCACCAGGATCTGCCAGTTCATATTTGAAAAATGCGAGGGTCATGCCACCTATCGGGGGAGATTTATCGAGCAGGTGAAACCCTGACGAACAACACGGGTTCAAAGTTCCGGGTTCACGGTTCAAGGTTGGAAGTCATGAAGATCGAATGATTTAATGATTTGAAGAAGACCCTGAACCCTGAACCCTGAACCCTGAACCCTGAACCCTGAACCTCACACCTTCACATGCAGCAAGGGCAGCCCCAGCCGCTGCCGCCTGGTTTCACCTTTGAACAGGTCCGCTCGTCTTATTGGAACATCGCCCCGCTCTCCCTCATGCTGTGCCTGGAGCTTCGTCAACAGGCTCGCCGCGTGCTGAATGGTATGCTTTCCGTACTTTGCCGAGAGCTCGTCAACAACGCTGTAGACCCTGGCCATCTTCTCGATCTTTGTTGTGTCATCGAAAAGGCCGAACTGGACCCCGTTCTCCGCGACCAGGCCGGAAAGCACGACCCCTGTCTGACGGTATAAGGTCCGGGATTGGAACACCTGCCCAAAGCCCTGGCGCAGGAGCCCGAACAGCTCCACGGGATAGGCAGTAGGCCGGCTCAGCTTGATCTCCACTCCCTCGCTCGTAAAATCCTGATTTCTGAGGAACACGATGATCCGCGCGGCCGCAAGCTTGTATCTCCTCGCCTTGATGCAGGCATTTTCCAGGTTCTTGGAGAGTTGGGCAAAGACAAACCCCTCGTCCATGGATGGCGGCGTAAAGGTCCTGGCCTTGCTTATCGACTGGTAGCTGCTTTTTGTCTCCGTGGTGACAGGGTACACGCTCCTGCCGTTCAGTTCGTTCCAGATCTCCTGATAGGGCTTTGACAGATGTTTTTTTACGAAGTCCTCGTCTTTTTTTGCGAACTCTAAAGCGGTCGTGATCCCGTGCTTTTTCAGAAATGCCGCCGTGTTCGCCCCTATGCCCCAGACCTTTTCAACAGGCAGTTTCTCCAGATAACGATGAATGTCCCTTCCCGGGATCATGGTGAGGCCGTTCGGCTTATTGTGCTTTGATCCGATCTTGGCAAGGACCTTGGAAAGGCTTACCCCGGCCGATACGGTGATCCCCATCTCCGTCTCGATAGTCTTGCGCATCGTATTGGCGATCATTTCATACGAGCCATGATAGCTCCGCCTGAGTCCGGACAGGTCCACGAAGGCCTCGTCGATTGAATATTCCTCCACGTCGGGGGAGAACCGTCGAAGGATCTCGAACATGCGAATGGAAAAAAGACTGTAGGTCTCGTAGTCCGATGGCAGGATCACGGCATCGGGACAGATCTTCTTCACGTCGGAGAGCCGGACCCCGCGCTGCACGCCGCGCGCCTTGGCCTCATAGCTCGCTGCGGCTACGATGCCGCGCTCTTTGCCGCAGATCACCGGCCTCCCTTTGAGCTCGGGATGGATCGCCTGCTCGCAGGAGGCAAAAAAGGCGTCGGCGTCGATATGCATGATCGCCTGGGGCCACGAGGAGAGGGATATGAATTGGTCGGTCATGTTTTTCTCACACAGGGGCACAAAGAGGGAAAGTATAACTCAACGACGATTTTTAAAATCAAAAGATTTTATTCTCACACAAAGCCACGAAGCCACGAATGAATGCGGGCATAGGGTTCCTTGCGCGAGTGAGACGTGCGGTTTTGGATTCAGGCATGGCTCATTCTCACGGGATCGGCTAAGACGCGCGTTTTTGCGCGTCGGTCTTGAGCCGCTTATTAGGCACTGTTCTTCCTTTCGATATATCTCATATCATACATGAAGCACGACCGAGCGAATGATAATAAGAGGTGCGTTTAAACCCAGCAAGAAATTTATAATCCAACGTAAGTCCTCCATTGCTATCCCGACTGCTCAGAATGATCGCTCATAACGAATACCCAGCCAGTCCGGCCCAATGATCGGCGCCAGATGGATCGCATTCAGGGGAGTTACCGTGAGCCAGGCGCAGCCGTAGCCCAGCGCACCGCCGGCGATGACATCGCGCCAGTGATGCTTGCGTATGTCGACACGGATATAGCTCACGGTAGCTGCCAGCAACAGGGCCGGCGCGCCATACCTCCAGCCGTAGCGCTCCTGCAGGAATCCGGCCTGCGCAAACACGAAGCCGGCGTGTCCGGACGGAAAACTGTAGGGACCGCCGTTCGGCCGCTTACCAAGGCTGGTTTCGTTGAAGCCGAGGACAAGGCCGGTATAGAGGACCTCATGGAGCACCGTGTCGCGCAGCCACTGCTTTCCCCCGTCGCTGTCGCCCTTGAAATACGCGGTCCCTAACGCCGCCAGCGGCAAAAGGTCGGTAATGATGTCGCCCGCCGCCTGGAGTCTACTCCTGCTGTCCGCAGCGGCCGTTGCGGCGTGCAGAACGAATATCGCGAGAATGGCGACTGAATACAATCTGTTCATGAAAACACTCCTTAAAGGAAATGATTTGGATGGGCCAAACTGCTTAAAAGTTCCGGGCTCAGTGGAGATCGCATTCAGGGACCTCCAGCGGCTTTTGATCGCCAATCCACCGCGCCGACGCAACGGTCACGACCTCGTATCCCTCGACCTGCATCACGTCGGCGAGATTGTTCCGCACGCTCTCATCATCGTCTACTATGAGGATGGTCTCTGGCATGTTATTTCCTAATGCGGCAGTTCCGCGAGTCGCGTAGGTTGGGCAAAACGACTCACCTTGCCCAACAGGTTCTCAGTTAACGCTTCGGTTTTTCGAAGAACATTCAGGCCAACCTGCGGGCCTTCATGTCTCATATGTCCCATAATTGTCCCATAACTTGAAAGACTGTCTCGTGATGCAGAGCATAGAGCGGGATGTCTCATATGTCTCAAACATGGCTCATTTTCTTTCCGCCAGGACATAGTAGCTTCCACGCTTTTCACCGACACGGAATCATTTGGGGTCACCCATTTGAAGGCTCCCTGTCAAGTGAAAAAACCCACCCTGTGACGAAAAAATGAAATTATCTCGTCGATGTTTTTCCGCAGTCAGCAACATCCATACAATTGCCGTAGTTTCATTCTGTT
>JALNZF010000040.1 GCA_023229435.1 Nitrospirota bacterium | reverse complement strand
AAGGCGTGGAGATGGTGATGCCGGGTGACAACATGACCTGCAGCGTTGAACTGATCACCCCGATCGCCATGGACAAGGGGCTGCGTTTTGCCATCCGCGAGGGCGGCAGGACCGTAGGCGCAGGGGTCATTACCGAGGTAATTGAGTAGGAGTGTAGGGAAAATTCGCCCGTACTAATTTGGGGAAGGAAACGCACGTGACACAGAAGATCAGAATACGATTAAAAGGATACGACCACCGGCTGCTCGACCAGTCTGCGGTAGAAATTATGGATACGGCAAAGCGAACGGGAGCCAAGGTGTCCGGCCCCATTCCGCTTCCGACCAGGATCAATCGCTGGACGGTGCTCCGCTCTCCCCATGTGGACAAAAAGTCTCGTGAGCAGTTTGAAATCAGGACACATAAACGGCTGATGGACATTCTGGATCCCACACCTCAGACGGTGGATGCGCTTATGAAGCTTGATCTTGCCGCGGGCGTTGATGTGGAGATCAAACTGTAGAAAAGAAACCGGCCACGTCTTGGCGTGGGTGAGGGGATAGGCAATGAACAAGGGAATCATCGGAAAAAAGATAGGCATGAGCCAGCATTTCAGCGGAGGGGAGCTCATACCGGTCACCGTTATCCAGGCAGGCCCGTGTACGGTGGTTCAGAAAAAGACCGCAGAACACGATGGATACGAGTCAGTCCAGCTTGCTTTTGATGAGGAAAAAAAACAGGGCCGTATTACGAAGGCCCAGGCCGGCCACTTTAAAAAGTCGAACGTGCAGCCGCACCGGTTTCTGCGGGAGTTTCGCACCGGCGATTTTGAGCAGGGGCAGGTGGTGACCGCTGACATTTTCAAAAAAGGCGAATTGATCGCCGTGAGCGGCGTCACCAAGGGCAAAGGGTTTGCCGGCGTAATGAAGAGGCACAATTTTGCGGGCGGACCCGGCGGCCACGGCTCCATGTTCAATCGTGCTCCCGGATCGATCGGAGCGAGTGCTTATCCGTCACGGGTATGGCCCGGTAAAAAACTTCCAGGGCACATGGGCGTGGTCAATATGACCATCAAGAATTTAGAGATTGTCGATGTCCGGCCCGACCAGAACCTGTTATTTGTCCGTGGAGCGGTGCCGGGCGGCGTAAACGGGCTGCTCCTTATCTATAAGGCGGATTAAAAGAAAATAGAGGGTTATTGAAATGCCGTCAGTCTCAATGGTAGACCAGCAGAATAAAAAAGTGAAGGACGTGGAACTTCCGGGATTTTTTTCAACGGAAGTGAGGCCGCATCTTATGCATGCCGCGGTAGTGAACCAGCTCGCGAATAAACGGGCAGGAACCGCATCCACGAAGAACAAGGCACTCGTGAGCGGTGGCGGAGCGAAACCATGGAAGCAGAAGGGCACGGGCAGGGCGCGCTCCGGAAGCAACCGTTCCCCACTGTGGAGGCATGGCGGCACCTGTTTCGGTCCCATGCCGAGAAATTATTCCTATGCCCTTCCGAAAAAGGCAAAGCGGGCCGCGCTCCTTGATGCCCTTGCGTCAAAGCTCACTGATAACAGGCTTGTGCTCATTGAGAAGCTCGAACTTGCAGAGCCCAAGACCACGCTGGTTTCCACGATGCTTGAAACGCTTGGGGTGCAGGAAAATGCGCTTATCCTGATCACGTCGGAGAACAAAAACTTGACGCTGGCAGCCCGGAACATTCCGTCGGTCAAGGTGCTCAGAATGGACAATATCAATGTCTATGACGTGCTCAAGTACCGCTACCTCATTACGACGCAGGACGCGCTTAACTCCATGCAGGAGGCCTTCGGTAAATGACGATGGACATGTATGACATCATTCGCGTTCCGCGGATAACAGAAAAAGGCGCGCGGTTGAAGGAAAAGAATAATGTTTTGACCTTCGAAGTGAAGGTTGATGCAAATAAGGTTCAGGTGAAGAAGGCGATCGAGGGAATTTTCAAAGTGAAGGTCTCCGATGTGACCACGGTTAAGAACGCAGGCAAGAACAAACGGGTCGGTCAGCGGTTAGGCCGCAGATCGGACTGGAAGAAGGCGTACGTTACGCTTAAGCCAGGTGAAAAGATCGCTATATTCGAGGGTGCGTAAATGCCGGTAAAGTCCTATAATCCAACATCTCCTGGAAGACGGTTCCAGACTTCGTCGACGTTTGAAGAAGTAACGCGAAGCACGCCGGAAAAATCGCTGGTTGTCAAACTCAACCAGAGCGGTGGAAGAAACAATCGCGGTAAAATAACCGTACGGTATCGTGGCGGCGGACACAGAAAAAAATACAGGATCATTGATTTCAGGCGCGACAAGATCGGGATCCCGGCGAAAGTGGCGCAGATCGAATATGATCCGAACCGCTCGGCGAGAATAGCGCTCCTCCACTATGCAGACGGCGAGAAGCGGTACATCCTGGCGCCGCTCGGCCTGAAGGTGGGCGATAGCGTTCTGTCTGGGCCTGATTCGGATATCAAGCCCGGAAATGCTTTGCCTATAACCTTGATACCCGTGGGCACCACACTTCACAACGTTGAGCTCAAACGCGGGTCCGGCGGCCAGCTTGCGCGAAGCGCAGGCGCATCGGTGCAGCTCCTGGCGCGTGAAGGAGAATATGCCACGCTTCGGCTCAACTCCGGTGAAGTACGCATGGTACGTTCCGAGTGCATGGCCACGATCGGCCAGGTAGGGAATCTTGATCATGAAAATATCAGCATCGGCAAGGCCGGCAGGGCCCGCTGGATGGGTATGAGGCCGAGGGTCCGTGGTGTGGTGATGAACCCCGTCGACCATCCGCTTGGCGGTGGCGAGGGAAAGTCTTCAGGCGGACGGCCCGGGTGCTCTCCGTGGGGTCTCCCGGACGGCAAGAAGACGAGGCATAACAAAACAACGAGCAAGTTTATTATATCGAGAAGAACCAAGAGCAGATAACGAAACAGCGATGATGGACGAGAGACGAAGGACGAGGGAAGAAAAGACATCCATCGTCCAAGCGAGCAAAGCGAGCGGTCGTCCATCGTCCCTCGTAAGAGAGCGGAGGATACGGTGCCGAGATCAGTTAAAAAAGGCCCTTTTATAGATGTGAGCCTCATGAAAAAGGTTGAGGCCATGAACACTGTGGGCGAAAAAAAGATTACGAAGACGTGGTCGCGTAGATCGACGATTACACCGGATTTTGTGGGACACACCCTGGCGGTACACAACGGAAGGAAGTTCATTCCGGTGTACATCACCGAGAACATGGTTGGTCATAAGCTGGGTGAATTTTCGCCGACCAGGACATTCAAGGCTCATAGTGGATCAAAAGCAGCAGAGAAGACAACCGCGCCGAAGTAATACTCAAGAACGTCGTGTATGAGAGTAGAGTGAGGATGATCAGATGGAAGCAAGCGCAACAGTAAGACATATACGCATTACGCCACGCAAGGCGAGGCAGGTAATAGACCTCATCCGGGGCAAGATGGTGGGAGATGCACTCAATATCCTTACGTTCACGCCGCTCCACGCTGCGCGGATCGTCAAGAAGCTGTTGGATTCCGCAGTGGCGAACGCCGAACAAAAAAAGGTGGGAGATCTGGACGAACTCAAGGTGACAAAGGCCTACGTGAATCAAGGCGTTACCATGAAACGGATGCGGGCCCGGGCCATGGGACGCGGCAACACGATCAGAAAGCGGACGAGTCATATAACGCTGGTACTCTCAGCGTAGTTATACCATTCGGAGGCATCATGGGACAAAAGGTTCATCCAATCGGTTTTCGGCTCGGCGTCATTAAAACATGGGACTCACGCTGGTTCTCCCAGAAGAATTACGCAACGCTGCTGCATGAGGATCTCAAGATCCGCAAGATCGTTAAGGAGAGGCTCATGCATGCCGGGGTCTCCAAGATTGAAATAGAGCGCGCAGGCCAGAAGGCAAAGATCAACATTCATACCGCCCGGCCCGGCATTATTATCGGCAAAAAGGGTGCTGAAGTAGACAAGCTCAAGAAAGATCTTGAGACCATGACCGGCAAACAGATGTACATCAATATCCAGGAGATCAGGCGTCCGGAGCTCGATGCCCAGCTTGTGGCCGAGAATATAGCACTCCAGCTGGAGCGCAGGATCGCGTTTCGCAGGGCCATGAAGAAGTCAGTGACCTCAGCGCTCAGGTTGGGCGCTCAGGGCATTAAGATAATGTGCGCCGGAAGACTGGCGGGCGGCGAGATCGCAAGGACCGAATGGTATCGTGAAGGCCGGGTACCGCTCCATACCCTGCGGGCCGACATTCAGTATGGCTTCTTTGAGGCCAAGACCACGATGGGACAGATCGGCGTAAAGGTCTGGATCTATCGGGGAGACGTTCTCCAGGTGCCGAAGCCAATCGCCACTGCATAACGGCATTATGGTAGACATGAGATTACCGAGATAAAGGATTTATATAATGTTAGCACCTAAACGAGTAAAACACAGAAAGATGCACAAGGGAAACATGAACGGCATTGCATGCCGGGGGGCTGAAGTAAGCTACGGTGAGTATGGCCTGAAGGTCCTTGAGCCGGGGTGGATCACGAGCCGGCAGATCGAGGCGGCCCGTATTGCCATGACGCGTTACGTCAAGCGGGGAGGCAAGATCTGGATACGGATATTCCCTGACAAGCCGATTACGAAGAAGCCCGCGGAAACCCGTATGGGAAAAGGCAAAGGCGCTCCGGAATACTGGGTTGCCGTCGTGAAGCCCGGTCGTGTGCTCTACGAGATGGGTGGCGTTGACGAATCCGTGGCCAGAGAGGCGTTCAGGCTCGCGGCATATAAGCTGCCGATTGCCACGAAGTTTGTCTCTCGGGAGGCGGATATATGAAGACGATTGCAAAGGAACTGCGGGACCTGTCAAGCGATGAGTTGCAGACCAAGGCAGCGGATCTCAAAAAGGAACTGTTCAATCTGAGGTTTCAGCAGGCCATGGGCCAGATTGAGAACCCGATGCGCCTCAGGACGTTGCGCAGGGACATCGCCAAAACCAAGACGGTCTTAAAGGAAAAGTATGGAAGAGTATAAGAAGCGAAAGACTTATATGGGGCAGGTCGTCAGTGACAAGATGGATAAGACGGTGGTGCTCGCGGTCACCAGGCGCATTGCGCATGCGAAGTACACCAAGACCATCAAGCGGACAACCAAGTTCAAGGTCCATGACGAAAAGAACGAATGCAAGGTGGGTGACGTGGTCCGGTTCATCGAGACCAGGCCGCTCTCCAAAGAAAAAAGATGGAAGGTTCTCGAGATCGTCGAGAAGGCTAATCAATAAAGGACGAAACCCTTTCTGAGGATGAACTATGATTCAGCAGCAGACGGTATTGGATGTCGCCGATAATTCCGGCGCAAAGAAAGTGATGTGCATAAAAGTCCTCGGCGGAACGCGTAAGCGCTATGCCTCGCTCGGAGACATAATCGTCGTGGCCATCAAGGTGGCAATTCCCGAAGGACAGGCTAAAAAGGGAACGGTGGCCAAGGCCGTGGTCGTCCGAACCACAAAGGAAGTTCGCCGGCAGGATGGATCGTACATCAAGTTCGACCGGAACGCGGCGGTGCTTATCAATGCATCAAATGAGCCCATCGGGACGCGTATCTTCGGACCGGTCGCTCGCGAACTTCGCAAAAAGAACTTTATGAAGATCATTTCACTTGCGCCAGAAGTTTTGTAGGAATGGTGACGTCAATAACAGGTTGCAGAACAATAGGATTATGAAAAATGCAGATTAAAAAAAATGACAACGTGATGGTGGTTTCCGGTAAGGAAAAAGGGAAGCGAGGCAGGGTAATTGCTGTCTATCCAGCCACCAACCGGCTTCTCATTGAGAAGCTTAATATGATCAAGCGGCATACAAAGCCCAACCAGCAGCTCAGGCAGGGCGGAATTCTCGAAAAAGAGAGCCCGATCGCCGCCTCGAACGTAAAGCTTATCTGTGTGAAATGCGATAAGCCGACGGCCACGTCACGGACGACACAGGGTGACGGCACACGCAACCGCGTATGCAAGACCTGCAACGAGATCATTGATTGATACGCATACCGTCGGTGCTGCGTGAAGATGTTCAGAATAGGGAAATAGGGAAAAGACATTATGGCAGATAAGAAAGATAAAGCAAAAGAGGCCAAGGGCAGTGATAAAAAGAAAGATGCTGCCAAGACCCCCAAGGCGGCTGCGAAGCCGAAGGCTTCGACAAAGGATGTAAAGAAGGATGCCAAGGCTGCCGAAGGGGCATCGGCATCCGTTGCCAAGAAGAGCGCGCCGGAGCGCATCCCGACGCCGCGGCTCAGACAGCGCTACCATGACGTAGTTGTACCGGCGCTTATGAAGGAATTCCAGTACAAAAACCCCATGCAGGCACCGAAGCTTGTTAAGGTGGTACTGAACGTAGGTCTGGGTGAGGCGATCACCAATGCCAAAGCGCTCGACCATGCCGCTGAGGAACTTGGAAAAATAACCGGCCAGCGTCCGGTTATTACCCGCGCCAAAAAATCTATCGCAACCTTCAAGCTCAGGGAGGGAATGCCAATCGGTTGTATGGTGACGCTCAGGCGTGAGCGCATGTATGAGTTCCTTGACCGGTTTATCAACGCTGCGCTTCCGCGCATCAGGGATTTTAAGGGCGTGTCGTCAAAGTCGTTTGACGGAAGAGGGAATTATACGGTTGGAATCAGAGAACAGGTGATTTTCCCCGAGATCGAGTTTGACAAGGTGGACTCGGTACATGGACTCGATATCGTGATTGTAACGACGGCGAATACCGATGAAGAAGGTAGAGCATTGCTCGGCCATCTGGGGATGCCGTACAGGAAGTAGTCCGATCAGAGATGGACGGGACGGAGGAACAATGGCAAAGAAGTCATTGATAGCGAAGGCATCGAGAGCACCGAAGTTCAAAGCACGCGCATATCATCGCTGTCCGCTGTGCGGACGGTCACGGGGGTATCTGCGGAAATTTGACATGTGCAGGATCTGTTTCAGAAACAGGGCGCTTAAGGGAGAGATCCCGGGCGTGATTAAGGCGAGTTGGTAAGCAAAAGGGGTTTGAATCAATGATGACCGATCCTATCGCGGACATGCTGACGCGCATCCGCAATGCCAGTAAGGCAAAACATGAAAAAGTGGACATTCCCTCCTCCAAACTGAAGGTGGAGATAGCGAAGATTCTGAAAGACGAGGGATTTGTCAAGAACGTGAAGTTGGTGAAAGACCGCCGGCAGGGTCTGATTCGCGTGTATCTAAAATACACGGAAGAAGAGGCCCCGGTTCTCCAGGGTCTGAAGCGGATCAGTAAGCCCGGTTGCAGGGTCTACGCGGGCAATGAAGCCATTCCCAAAGTGTTGAATGGGCTTGGTACAGCCATTCTGTCCACGCCAAAGGGGATACAGACCGGCAAGCAGGCGAAGAAGGACAACGTGGGTGGAGAAGTCATTTGCCACGTGTGGTAATATCAGGTTGTTGAATTCGTCCAATCAGAATGCTAGGAGCTGTCATGTCGAGGGTTGGTAAAAAACCGATAGAAATTCCATCCGGCGTCGAGGCCAAACTCGAGACCGGTAAAGTTACGGTCAAGGGTCCGCTGGGCGAGATCAGCCAGAATGTGAATCCAAAGCTGACCATCAAGAAAGAAAGCAACACACTTGTGGTCGAGCGACCGTCAAATCAAAAACTTTACCGCGAGTTGCACGGGTTGACGAGAAACCTGATAGCCAATATGGTGACCGGGGTAAGCAAAGGGTATGAGAAAACCCTTGAGATTTCCGGTGTTGGATTCAAGGCTGCAGCGCAGGGTTCAAACCTGATGCTGAGTCTCGGGTTCTCTCACCCGATCATCTATCCCATGCCCAAGGGTATCAAGGCGACCGTAGACCCCAAGCAGACCCAGATCACACTCAAGGGCGTTGATAAGCAGCTTGTGGGCCAGATCGCCGCGAACTTGAGAAGCCTGAAGAAACCGGAGCCATACAAGGGGAAGGGCATCAAGTATAGCACTGAGGTCATTAAGCGCAAGGAAGGCAAGGCTGGTAAGGGCGGTAAATAGAAAATCAGTTAGAAATTAGAATTGTTGATTTATTATCCGGATCAACGTTTACTATATGGAGAATAAACTGTGGCACAGAGTAAATTAAAAGCTAGACAGAGACGGCATGAGAGAGTCAGGAAGACCGTGTACGGAACGGCAACGCGGCCAAGACTGAGCGTATACAAGAGTTTAAGCCATATCTACGCACAGATCATAGACGATACCACCGGCAAGACAATTATTGCCGCGTCCTCGACGGAGAAAACGCTCCATGACGGATTGAAGCATTGCGGGAACGTTGAGGCGGCCAAGAGGGTCGGCGCGAGCATCGCTGCGCGGGCAATCGACAAAAATATCAAGCTGGTCGTATTTGACCGGGGAGGTTATCAATACCACGGTTGTGTTAAGGCGCTGGCAGATGCGGCGCGTGAGAAGGGGCTCAGCTTTTAGGAAACGACGTTCAATTCGGAGGCGGCATTGGCAGAGCGATATCAAAAAGCAGCAGAGGAAAGCGACGGACTGAAAGATAAACTGGTCTTCCTAAACCGCGTGGCCAAGGTGGTCAAAGGCGGTAAGCGCTTTAACTTCAGCGCGCTCGTGGTTGTCGGTGACGGCAAAGGGAAGATCGGCGTGGGTAAGGGCAAGGCAGCTGAAGCGCCGGTAGCCATCAAGAAGGCGGTAGAACGGGCCAAAAAGAGCATGATCCAGATCTCACTGAAAGGCGATACAATTCCACACCAGGTGCTTGGACACTATGGTGCCGGCAAGGTGTTGCTCAAGCCGGCTTGCGAAGGTACCGGTTTGATCGCAGGCGGAGCGAGCAGATCCGTGCTTGAGGTCGTGGGTGTCCGGAATGTGCTGTGTAAATCTCTGGGATCGAGCAATCCTCATAACGTGGTGAGCGCCACAATCGAAGGACTGATGAGACTCAGGAGTGCAGAGCAGGTTGCGACGCTTCGCGGCAGACTGGTAGAGGAGCTCGGATAGGCATGGCAAAATCGACTGATAAAAAACTTAAAATTACGCTTGTAAAAAGCGGTATTGCTCGACCGGGAAAACATAAGGTTGTCCTGATCGGCCTGGGCCTCAAAAAAATGAACCACTCCGTCATTCGTTTGGACACGCCGCAAATACGCGGCATGATCACCAAGATATCTCACCTCGTTAAGGTGGAAGAAGCATAACGGTATCATGTGCACGACAAATTTTAATTACGAGTCTAATGATGGTTGCGAGTAAATTATGAGATTAGAAGAACTGAAGCCCGCGGCAGGGGCAAAGAAAAAAGCAAAGAGGGTCGGCAGAGGCCCGGGTTCCGGATCCGGCAAGACCGCTGGAAAAGGGCATAAGGGACAGAAGGCCCGCTCAGGAGGCGTGAAGGGGGCCGGTTTTGAAGGCGGTCAAATGCCCCTTCAGCGCAGGATCCCGAAGCGAGGGTTCACAAATATATTCCGCAAGGAATATTCCGTTGTGAACCTTCAGGACCTCGAAGCAATGGCCGGCGGTGACCCCATTACGCCCGAGATGCTCATGCAGAAAGGTCTTATCAAGGATATGAAGATCGGCGTTAAAGTGCTCGGCATGGGTGAGCTGAAGGCAAAAATCACTGTGCGAGCGCACAAGTTCAGCAAGAGCGCTGTGGAGAAAATCCAGGCCGCCGGCGGGAAGGTCGAGGTGATCTAACCCTTGTTCACAGGCCTGAAAAACATATTTAACATTCCCGAGCTCAGGAAGCGGATAATTTTCACCCTCCTGATGCTTGCGGTCTACCGGATAGGGTGTCACATTCCTACACCCGGGGTAAAGGGCGAGGCGCTGAGCCAGTACCTGCACCAGGCGGCAGCGGGCCTCATGGGTTTTTTCGACATGTTTTCGGGTGGGGCGCTTTCGAGGGTTACGATCTTCGCTCTCGGGATCATGCCCTATATTACGGCATCGATCGTGCTTCAGCTTCTTACCGTGGTGATTCCCCGGTTGCAGGCGCTTGCCAAAGAGGGTGAGGCAGGCCGGAAAAAGATTACCGAGTATACGCGGTACGGAACGGTAGCTATAGCCGGTTTTCAGTCATTCTGGATGGCGGTAGGCATCGAGAAGATGGGAGACGGCGCCTTCGTGGAATCCACAGGCTGGTCGTTCCGCATCCTCACCATGCTCACGCTTACGGCCGGCACAACGTTCATCATGTGGCTTGGCGAGCAGATTACCGAACGCGGAATCGGCAATGGCATCTCGCTCATCATATTTGCAGGCATTGTGGCCGGTTTTCCCCGCGCTGTGTCAAATACCATCCAGCTTGCACGATCCGGAGAGATTCCGTATTTCCTGGTGGCAGTGATACTGGTCATTATCATTGCTGTCATCGCGGCTATTATCATTATGGAGCGCGGCCAGAGGAAAATATCCGTCCAATATGCGCAGCGGATGGTCGGCAGGAAAATTTACAAGGGACAGAGTACGCACCTGCCGCTGAAAGTTAATTCCGCGGGTGTGATCCCGCCGATCTTCGCATCCTCGATATTACTGTTTCCTGCGACGATCGCAGGGTTTACGCAGGTCGCGTGGATACAATCGATCGCTCAGCAGCTATCACCAGGTCAACTGCTTTACACGACCGTCTATGTTATCATGATCATTTTTTTCGCCTATTTTTATACGGCGATCGTATTTAATCCGGTGGACATTGCTGACAACCTGAAAAAGTACGGCGGGTTCATCCCCGGCATCAGGCCGGGCAAGAAGACATCAGACTATCTGTATCGTGTGTTGACCCGCATTACACTGGGCGGAGCACTCTATCTTGCGGCAGTCTGTGTTTTGCCGGATATCTTTTATAAATTTTTCAACGTGCCGTTTTACTTCGGAGGCACCTCGCTTCTGATTGTTATCGGCGTCGCGCTTGATACGGTATCGCAGATAGAGTCACACCTCATTCAAAGACATTATGGAGGTTTCCTGAAGGGCGTTTCGATCAAAGGGAGACGGTAACATCGGGGAAGTATCATGATCATTCTCAAGTCCCTTCAGGAGATCGAGAAGATACGAAAAGCTTGTGTGATTGTCGCGGATGTCCTGGGTGGTATTCGCGAGATGGTAAGGCCGGGTGTCACGACGCAAGCTTTGGATGAATTCGCTGAACGGTTTATAGTAGCTGCGGGAGCGAAACCGGCATTCAAAGGCTACCGGGGATATCCAAAGACGCTTTGTACTTCAGTGAACAATGAGGTTATTCACGGCATTCCCTCCAAGGGAGCTGTTCTCAAGCAGGGCGATATCATCAGCATTGATGTAGGAACGATTGTGGACGGATTCTACGGCGATGCGGCAATAACCCTGCCGGTTGGCACGATAACACCTGAGGCGGAACGCCTCATGAGGATTACGGAGGAGTCGCTCCTCCGTGGGATAGCTCAGGCGCAGGCAGGTAACCGATTATACGACATTTCACATGCCGTACAAAACCATGTGGAATCGAATGGATACTCGGTCGTCCGGGAATATGTCGGGCATGGGATTGGAAGAAACCTGCATGAGGACCCGCAAATTCCTAATTTTGGTGATCCAGGACAAGGCCCAAAGTTGAAACCGGGGATGGTTCTGGCGATCGAGCCGATGGTAAATGTTGGCGGCAGCGCGACGGTAACTCAGGAAGATAATTGGACGGCAGTTACCGCTGATGGGAGCCTGTCCGCACATTTTGAACACACGATAGCTGTTATGCCTGACGGTCCATGGATATTGACAAAAAAATAGTGAGGATATGGCAAAAGAAGATTCCATAGAAGTTCAGGGCACGGTGCTTGAAACGCTTCCCAATGCTATGTTCCGGGTTGAGATGGAGAACGGTCATAAAATACTGGCACACATATCGGGCAAGATGCGAATGCACTTTATAAAAATACTCCCCGGCGACAAGGTGACTGTGGAGCTCACGCCCTATGACCTGACCAGAGGCAGGATTACCTACCGGTTCAAATAGAGTCTCCATGGGTTTTGTTTGGTGTGACTATCACTTGAATAAGAATGGAAGTAACAGGATATGAAAGTTCGCTCATCAGTTCGAAAAATTTGTCCCAAGTGTACTGTTATCCGCCGCAAGGGAATCGTACGCGTCATCTGTGAAAACGCGCGCCACAAGCAGCGGCAGGGGTAAGGGACGAGTGTAAGAGAGACGATGGACGAAGGACGAGAAAATCGTCTCTCGTCCAAGCAAGCGAAGCGCGCAATCGTCTCTCGTCCGTCGTATGATTGTTAAGGAGGAACCGTGGCACGAATTGCCGGAGTAGATTTACCAAAAGATAAAAAAATAGGGGTTTCGCTTACCTATATTTTCGGAATAGGGCCGACCTCCGCGAAGAAAATCCTGTCCGAGGCGGGTATCGATCCGAATACCAAAAGCAATAATCTTACGGAATCGGATATTGTAAAAATCAGAACGATCCTTGACAGGGACTTCACTGTGGAAGGGGATCTCCGCAGAGAAGTGACAATGCACATCAAGCGATTGATGGACATAGGCAGTTATCGGGGACTGAGACATCGCAGGGGCCTGCCGGTGAGAGGGCAGAGGACAAAGACCAATGCCCGGACGCGAAAAGGACCCAAAAAGTCAGCGATGTCAGGCAAGGGAAAGAAGAAGGGCCTGTTGAAGAAGTAAAAGAAACTCACGTTGTCCGGGTGTGGAGAGCGATCATACCGGAGACAATATAACGCGCATTGGAGAGCAGATGGCAAAGAAGGGTAAAGAAAAAAAGAATGTGGCGAATGGCGTAGCCCATATCCACGCTTCCTTTAATAACACAATTGTTACGATTACCGATACATCGGGGAACGTAATCACCTGGTCGAGCTCCGGCAGCAAGGGATTTAAGGGTTCGAGAAAGAGCACCCCCTTTGCCTCACAGCTGGCTGCAGAGGCGGCTGCTAAAAAGGCGATGGAAAATGGCATGAGGCAGGTTGAGGTCTATGTCAAGGGTCCGGGTACGGGCAGGGAATCAGCAATCAGGGCGATCCAGGCCGCCGGTCTCGAGATCGTGGCAATCAAGGATGTGACCCCGATCCCGCATAACGGGTGCAGGCCGCCGAAACGGAGACGCGTTTAATCGACATTCTGTGAATGTCGAATAGCAAATTGAAAACCGAAGAAAGCGAAGCGGAAAACGCGGAGCCTGTTCTCAAACTAAAATACACCATTTATAATTTTTACGTTACAACCCTCGCAACGCGAGGCATGGAGGAATCACGTGGCACGGTATATAGGATCAGTTTGTAAGCTCTGCAGGAGAGAGGGGCTGAAGCTCTTTCTTAAGGCTGAGCGCTGCTATACGGATAAGTGCGGAATCACCAGAAGAAGCTATCCGCCGGGGCAGCATGGCCAGGGGAGAATCAAACAGTCGGAATATTGCATACAGCTTAGAGAAAAACAGAAAATTCGGCGCGTCTACGGAGTGCTGGAGCGCCAGTTCCGCGGTTATTTTGAGAAGGCTGAAAGGATGAAGGGTATTACGGGAGATAACCTTCTGCAACTCCTCGAAAGAAGATTTGATAACGTTGTGCAAAGGATGGGTTTTGCCGGTTCCAAGAAGGAAGCCCGGCAACTCGTGCGGCACGGGCATATGCTCGTGAATGGCAAAAAGGTGAACATCCCCTCCTACCTGCTTAAGGCCGGAGATGTTGTGGAGTTACGGGAAAAGAGCCGGGGTATGGTACAGATTCAGCAGACGCTCGCCGCACTTGAAAAGCGGGGCTTCCCGACCTGGCTTGAGATCGACAAGACGCTGTTTAAGGGTAAAGTGCTGGCACTGCCGGCCAGAGATGAATCGACGATGCCCACGGTAAAAGAACAGCTTGTGGTCGAACTCTATTCGAAGTAACGTTAGTACCGAAGGTGAAAATATTCTGAGGACTACAGGGAGTCGCCGTATTTTAGACGCGTGCGCTCGAGTTGATAAGGTCCTATGACAGTTTTTTCACTCCGTTATGGAGGAACAATGCTCAAAAAAGCAAAAGATTTTCAGATGCCGAAAAAACTTCAATATGATCCAAAAAAAATAACTGATACGTACGGGAAGTTCACGGCAGAGCCGCTGGAGCGAGGTTTCGGGACAACGCTGGGTAATTCTTTGCGCCGTGTTCTTCTTTCATCACTCGAAGGATCGGCGATTACCTCATTAAAAATCTCCGGTGTGCAGCACGAGTTTTCAAGCATCCCGGGAGTTGTCGAGGACACCACGGACCTGATCCTCAACCTCAAGGAGATTAGGCTCAAACTCCATACTGATAAGCCTAAGACGCTGACTTTGAAGGCGAAAGGTACGGGAGAGGTTACGGCAAAGGATATCGAGGCAGACGCAGAGGTGGAGATTTTGAACCCGGATCTCCATCTGGCAACGATCGATAAGAACGGAAAACTCGAGCTTGAAATGCGAGCGCGCCGCGGCAGGGGGTATGTCTCCTCGGATAAAAATAAAGAGCCGGGGCAGTCGATCGGTGTTATCCCGATTGACTCAATATTTTCCCCGATTCGCAAAGTAAATTTCAAGGTGGAGAACGCCCGCGTAGGACAGGAAACGGACTACGACAAGCTTGTGCTCGAGGTTTGGACCGACGGGAGTATCCGACCTGATGATGCTATCGCGCATGCTTCGAAGCTGCTCAAAGACCATTTGTCCATCTTTATCCATCTTCCCGAGGAAGAGGAAGAGTCGCCGGCCACGGGAGAAGAGATCAAAAAGGTGCCATCGTTCAATGAAAACCTTCTTCGCAGTGTGAATGAGTTGGAGCTTTCGGTGCGGGCGGCGAACTGCCTGAAAAATGCAGGAATAGAGACTATAGCGGAGATGGTGCAGAAGACCGAGAGCGAGATGCTCAAGACCAAGAATTTTGGCAGAAAATCGCTCAACGAAATAAAAGAGATTCTTTCCGAGATGGGACTTGGACTCGGACTGAAGGTGGACGATAAAATTGTGACAGAGGCCAGACGGCTTCTCGCGGAAAAACCGAGCGAAGCGTAAAAAATCTATTTGGCAAGGATAGTGATATGAGACACGGATGCGCAGGCAGACAATTTGGAAGGGATACGAGTCACCGGAAGGCGCTCCTCAGAATGCTCGTTACCGCGCTGCTTAAGAATGAAAAGATCGAGACGACGGTAGCGAAAGCCAAGGAAATACGTCCGCTCACGGAGAAAATGATCACTCTTGGTAAGCGCGGAAATCTGCATGCACGGCGTCTGGCGCTCAGTTTCATTCACGACGAGACCGTGGTGAGCGGACTATTTGCGCAGATCGCGCCGCGTTTTGCCTCCCGAAACGGTGGATACACGAGAATCGTGATGACCCGTACCAGACCCGGCGATGCCGCACCCATGGCTGTTATCGAATTGGTAGAGCGGCAGAAGCAAGAGGCGGTGGCGGTGAAGAAAACGGACAAAAAGAAACCGGAAAAGACCGTCACCTCTTAGCAGAAGGGTGTGTCCCCACAGGCATAGAAGGTTTGCACCTCGCGTTCTGCCGGTAGCGGCACAGCGCCAACTTAATATAGCGATCAATCAGGCACAAAAAGGCAAGGGTAAAACCCTTGCCTTTTTTATTGCATTTACACAAAAGCATGTTTATGCTACTATACTACACAAGTATTGCTTGTAACCTATGGCGGACGGCAAAGGACTAATCTCTGCGACTGTGCTGCGGTTGCGCCAAGCGTCATCCCGGTGGTGGGGCGGAATTGGACGCAGGGCGGTCTCTGAGGCCTGAGAGCTGGCAGCCTTCACGGCAGATGATAGTATCACGGAAAACAGGTCAGAGCTCTCGAAAACGATATTTCCTCCCTTTACGTACAACGAAGAACCATTTTCCGTCAGTACCTTGCTCTACCTTATAATATATAATCATCGATGGGAAATGCACAGTGGCGGTATGGCCGCAGAAATATTCTTTTGATTGCATAGTGGTATCGGTGCTGTGAGGGCATTGCATCTCTTTTTTCGGAAGGAACATCATCGTTGTGCGATTTATCCCGAAGAGCACGAGTGTTCCGGGTAATCCTCCCGGCGTGAAACCAGAAGACAGGGGACGGAAATCAGAAGCCGGAATGATGAGAAGGTGAACGAAAATCATGGCTGGTGAAAGAATACTCGTTGTTGATGACGAGGATATGATCAGAGACCTGTGTTCCCATATTTTGTTATCTGAGGGATACCAGGTGACCACGGCCTCGAACGGCGCGGAAGCGCTGGAGGAAATCAGCCGCTCGACTCCGGAGCTGATGATCACGGACATCAGGATGCCGGGTATTGACGGCATAGAGCTCTTTGAGCGCGTCAAGGCACAAAAAAAGGACGTCGTAACGATCTTTATTACCGGGCACGGTACGATCGACACGGCGATTGAGTCCCTTATCCGGGGAGTGGACGGTTTTATACTCAAACCGTTCACCGAGGAGAAACTGCTGGGGGCCGTCAACCGGGCGATCAACAGCAGCAGGCTTAAAAAGGAGAACATCAGACTCAAGGCGCTTATCCCGCTGTTCGAGATCAGCAAACTGCTCGTGACCGAGATCGACCTCGCCCATTTGTTCAAAATCATCACCGAGGTGCTCGTGCAGGAATTCTCGGTGGACCGGGTCTCGTTGATGCTGATCGATGAGGCCAACGAAACACTGTTGATCCGCGCTTCCCACGGCCTGGCCACGGAAGTGGCGTTGAAGGCCCGCCGCAAGAAGGGAGAAGGCGTCTCCGGGCTGGTACTGAAGCATCGGAAACCGCTGATCATATCGGCAGGCAAACACCCTGACCCGGAAGTGATGGCAGCCATTAATTTGGAGAACATGCCGGCCTCTTCCATGTCGGTCCCCCTTATCGGAAAGAACACGGTGTTCGGCGTTCTCAACGTGAGCAAATTCTCGGGTTTGCCGTTTTCCACGAGCGACCTCCAGATCGTATTGATCCTGTCCAGTCAGGTGGTGACGGCCCTGGAGAACGCGGCGCTCTATGAGAACCTGCGTGAGAACTATTTCCGCACGATCCAGGCGCTCGTGGCTGCCGTGGAGGCGAAGGACCCCTACACCCGGTGGCACTCCACCAACGTTGCAAAATACGCAGTGGCACTCGCGCGGGACCTGGGGATGAACCCGCGCCAACTCGAAGATATTCACATTGCGGCAATTCTCCACGACATGGGCAAGATCGGGATCAGCGAATTGATCATCAGCAAGCCGGCAAGCCTGAGCCGGGAGGAGTTTGACATCATGAAGGACCATCCGGCGCATGGAATCAGGATCCTTGAACCGATCGGATTTTCATCAACGATCATCGATGCCATCTATCAGCACCATGAGCGCTTCGACGGGAAAGGCTACCCCCGGGGCCTTGCGGGGGAAGAGATCACCCTTGCGGCGCGGATACTCAATGTTGCGGACGCGATCGACGCCATGATCTCCGAGCGGCCCTACCGCGGCAGGATATCAATCCAGAATGTTTTGCTCGAGTTGGAGCGGGAAGCGGGGGGGCAGTTTGATCCGCGCGTGGCCGAATCCGCAAGACGGCTCATCGAGAAGGGGCTGCTGAAGCTGGGGAAACATTCCTTTCACTAGTCTGCGGCTGGAACGGACAATACGGACAACCATGGCAAAGCGTAACCACACCGGCAGGACGGCATTTGATTTTGTGCGGACCATCAGACAGAAGACCTCAGGAAGCGTCCGCTCGCTCGGTATCGGGATCAGGCAACTGACCAGCTCTCTGCAGCTCGCAGCGGAACCGGACACCCCGCGTGATGATATGCTGCTCCACCTGGGAAATCTGCTTGACAGCGTGACCACGGGCATCATCTCCCTCGATGGAGAAGGCCGGATCGTGGTGTTTAATGCAGTAGCCGAGAAGCTGTTCGGTTTACCGCGCGTTATGGTGATCGGCAGAAACATGGGCGAGATCGGCAAGATCATGGGTTTTGATGATCACGCTCGTCGCGCATTGTGGGAACGCTTGACCGACGCGGTATGGGCTGCCGGTGCTGCGCGTGACCTTGAGCATGATCTTCTCCCAAGGACCGGACCGCGGAAGGTGATCAGTTACAGTGTATATCCCCTCGGCCGGAGGGCCTGGTCAATCGGCAATGGCGTGGTGATCAAGCTCGAGGATATCACGCGGAAAAGGGAGATGGAGGACCAGATCTTCGATGCCCGCAAGCGGCTCCTGGCAGTGTTCGACGGTATCACTGACGGCATCCAGGTCGTTGATGACGATTTCATCATCACCGCGGTGAACAAGTCCATGACATCGCTTCTGGCGCGGGAGATAAAAATCGGAGCCCACTGTTATGAGGCGTGTTCGTTCGACGTGAAGATCTGCGTCAATTGTCCCGCCGAAGAAACCTTCCGCACGGGACAACCGGTATCAGCGACGAAGAAACTGCTCCAGACGGGGGGCGGAACGGCGAAGCGGGAGCGCTACGTTGAAATCACGACCTTCCCCCTGCTGGATCGGTTCAACCGTGTTGTGCAGGTGGTGGAATACATCAAGGATGTAACGGAACGGGTGAGACTTGCGGAGAGACTGGAACACTCGCGCCGTTTGGCGGAACTCGGCGAGATGGCCGCCCGCGTTGCCCACGAAGTGCGTAACCCGCTGAACGCGATCACCGGAGCGGCACACTATCTTTCGACGGAGTACGCGAACGATGAAACGCTCCAAAAGTTCACGGACCTGATCAAACGCCAGGCGACCAGGGTCAACCAGGTGGCTTCCGACCTCCTGTATGTATCAAAACCCCTGGGAATCCGGCTGACGGCGGTGAATATCAATGCAATGCTCGACCAATCACTCGACGCCCTCCGCGAACAGTTGCGCGATCAGAACATCGAGGTGGTTCGGGATCTGGATCCGGATATCCCTTCAATCCAGGCGGACGAACTTCAGATCGAACAAGCGCTTCACAACATCCTGCGCAACGCGGTCGAGGCAATGGCCGGGGGAGGGACGCTGCGGTTATCCACGATTCCTGCCCAGGGCCGATCAATCGTTGAAATCAGGATAGAGGATACCGGCCACGGGATTCCCGAACACGACCGGGAGCGTATTTTCCAATCCTTCTTCACCACCAAGATCAAGGGTACGGGTCTGGGACTCACCATCGTACAGCGTGTGCTTAAAAACCACGGAGGAGAGATCGTTATAGAACAGCCTGCGACAGGCGGCACCCGGGTGCTGGTACAGCTGCCGGTGCAAGCCATGTTTGGAGTTCCCCCGATAGAGACCTTCGAGGGCAGGCTGCGTTCGGAGACTTCGACGAGCTCAGCCGAGTCGTTCGGAGTTGAGAACGCTACGGGAAATCCAATTACCCCGCAATCCACACTGAACGCTTCAAAGTTGCCAGGATGAAAGGTTCCCTGCTCATAGTCGATGACGAGCCCGATATCCTTCTCGTGATGTCGGCCAACCTCAAGAAGGAAGGCTACGAGGTTGAGACGGCGGAAGACGGCATTGCAGCCCTGAAAAAGCTGGAAGGCCGCGACTTCGACGCCATTATCGTGGACCATCAGATGCCGAGGCTCACCGGCATGGAGTTTCTCAGACAATTTCTCGGAGAGCAGCATTCGGGACGGAGCAGGCCCGATATCCCTGTCATCGTCGTGACCGCGTACGGCACCATTGAGATGGCCGTCAAGGCCATGAAAGACGGGGCCTACAGTTATCTGACCAAGCCCATTCAGTATGAGGACCTGAGCCTGCAAGTAAAGAACGCCGTCGAACGTCGACGTCTCTCGCAGGAGATCGAGAACCTGCGTCACGAGGTGGAAGAAAGGTATCAGTTCGGCAACATCCTCGGCCGCAATCCGAAGATGCAGGAGATCTTTCAACTCATTCGCACGGTTGCCGAGACCGACGCCACGGTCCTGATCCAGGGTGAGAGCGGCACGGGCAAGGAACTCATCGCGCGGGCGATCCATTATAACAGCAGGAGGAGGGACCGGCCTTTTGTCGTGGTAAGTTGTTCGGCCCTGCCCGAGACGCTTCTGGAGAGCGAGCTTTTCGGTCATGAAAAGGGGTCCTTTACCGGCGCCATCAGGCAGAGGATCGGCAGGTTTGAAATGGCCGACGGCGGCACGGTGTTTCTGGACGAGATCGGTGAGATCGCCATGCCCGTGCAGATGAAGCTCCTGCGCGTGCTCCAGGAGCGCGAGATAGAGCGCGTGGGCGGCAACCAGGCCGTGAAGGTGGACGTGCGGGTCCTTGCGGCCACGCACAAGGACCTGCACCGCGCCATGAACGAACGGCTGTTCCGGGAGGACCTGTTCTACCGCCTCAATGTGGTCCCGGTCAAACTTCCTCCGCTTCGCGAACGGCTCGACGACGTACCGCTCCTGGCGGGTCATTTCCTCAAAAAATATTCTGAAAAGAACCGGAAACAGGTCATGTCGATTTCGTCGCAGGCATTTTCAGCGCTCACCCGATATTCTTACCCCGGGAATGTACGCGAATTGGAGAACATCATCGAGCGGGCAGTAATCATGGAAAAGGGAGATATGCTGAACCGCCTCGACCTGAAAAGCGCGGGCAAGTTCGATACACCGCTCTTTCCGGAGAGCGATATCCAGCCTTTCCGGAAGACCAAGACCAGGGTCGTCGAGCAATTCGAGAAGGAGTATTTTTCCCAACTGCTCCGGATGTACAGCGGCAACATGAGCAAGGCGGCGCTTCATGCAGGGATTAACATCAAGAACTTTCATGAGAAGATGGCGCGGTATGGGTTGAAGAAGGAAGAATTCAAGTGACCAAGGTAGACAATCGGGGACAGATAGTCCAAAGAGAAATAAATGGATACTGTGAATTTCATAACAATTGATTCGGGTGTTGATCTTGTTCTCGCTTTTTCGTTTGATGAAGGAACCCGTTTTGGCATCGATGGTTTCATAATACAAAGAACACCAAAATATGAACTGATCCTCAGGCCCGATGAAAGAGGACCATCAGTAGATTGGACCGACAAAGATGAAAGGATTCTGCTTAAGAGAGTGAATGTTACACCAAGCAAAGTTTTAATTGAGACAACTTATGATAATCTTACATTTGACCTCTCTAAAATATCAGGAGAAGAGTATTCGGATATGGTATCGGTTTTAAAGAAGATGAATTTTGACAACATCTTTGATCTGAAATAGAAAGTTCATAATGACAGATATCTATACAAGAATTCTTCCTGAAGTCGTTGAAGTCGCATTTCTTTGAAACATAGCAATTTACAATCTGTATTTGTTGGTTTTCCTCTCCACTATTCGTTGACATCTTCTTAGATCAGGCATATATTTTTATAATGTAAGGCCCCCGGTTATTTTGCCACCGAACGATACTTTCAAATGTGCAAACTTGATTAGGCTTACTCAATAATCGGAGAAAAAATGAATTCGCCACTTCAAGCTATTGAGAGCATCGCAAAAAGCAAAGATCGCGCTCGCACGATTATATTCTTTCTTTTTTTCTCACGCTTCGAGTATGCGCTAAAGCGAGCGGGCTACGTAACGAATACAGAAGAAGCAAAAGCCGATTGGCAGAAGTATGCTCGCAAGAATATTGAATTGCTGGAGAACAATAAGGAAGAGCCAGTTAATAAAGCCATTGCACTCTTGACGAATTTACCACCAAAGAAGCAGATTCTTTCGAAAGGCCAGCTCGGATGGAGTGTAGACCACTTTAACGGTGTTTTCGGCTTGGGACGTCTCTTTACGCTGTTATGTCGCATCCGAAATAACCTGTTTCACGGGGGAAAGTTTCCAGAAGGGCCAGAGGAGGACATCAGCCGAGACAGAGACTTAATCGATGCTGGAATTACAATTATGCAGGCTTGCCTTGATGCGGACGAAATGCTGCGGCAATCTTTCGTAGAAGACCTGGTATGAATACAGAGACGAGCACGACGCGAGAAATGGGATCTTTTATGCAGTGTGCTTTACGGCACGCTGCGTGCCTGCAATGGAGACCAAATTTTAACTTGGACAGAAGTTAAGGGAAAGCAATTTGAGCGCGGAGTGATAATGAGGAAATGTCCTTATTGCAAAAATGATATTCCAGCAGAGTCCATTGAATGTGAATATTGTGGCAATGAAATAGACAACTCATCTCCACGCTGTGAATCATGTGCTGCGCCTATCTCAACAATAACACTTATTTGTAACGCATGTGGTGCTGTGCAAGGAAGTAAACGAGAGAAACCGCCAATAGCGCCGGAGGGTACTTGGCGACAAGAAAAATCGAGTCATGCTGCTAACGTGTCTGGGGCGACGGAGGGTGCTTGGCGACAAGAAAAATCGAGTCATGCAGCTAACGTGTCTGGAGCGACGGAGAGTGCTTGGCGGCAAGAAAAATCTAACAATGATAGTGGTGATATGTTCGGTTATGTGTCCGGCTGCGGTTCATTAATTCTTTATATCGGGGCATTATTTATTGCCGGAGTTGTAGCCCTCGCAGTTATAAAATGGGCATTTAACATGGTATTCTGAGGTGAGTCAGAAATTGCCGTGAGACCGAAAACGAAAAAGAAAGGAGGTAAGCATGGCGCGTAAAGGTATCTATAAGCGTGGCATTCACAACAACATAAATGACGAACTTGTGGTGAAAGTGTCCATTAGTTGTTGTCTTGACGAAAAGAAGAAGAACGTTGTGTCATGGCTTGAGTCAGTCATGAGTACTGTTGAAGTTCGGAACTCCGGGGACAGTCGCGACCGTTTGATTGAGCGAGATCAAAGAATGGTCAACGCGAGGGAATGAAAGCGGATACCCAACCAGCGGATCAAGCGGTCAAGCCGTTTACCCCCGCCTTCATGTACACTTTTCATTTAGTATTCTGCATTGAAATTTGTCAACACCGCCGCCGAGTAGTAGGTGAAGTTGACGAAATCCAATTGCGCGTTGAGATACTAATTAACAGCCTGGCGTATAGACTGCCATGTAATCTCCTTTTAATGTTCGCCGCTTCAACAGGCCAGGCCTGACTATGGCATGACCCTGATATGGTTGACAGTTGTCAAGGAAAAAACAGTTTCCCCGCCCCTCCGTACAAAAGGGATGATATCAGTTATTGCTCCAGGGCATAACCAGAGACGGGACCTATCGGCGACGATTGAT